>NZ_UQYC01000070.1 GCF_900545205.1 uncultured Veillonella sp.
TTGTTAAATTCAAGGCACAATGCCTCGTACTGATTTTCATTAAGTTTAAAGGATAATTTTATTATCCAAGGTCTTGTGAGATTTCTGCAACTGGTCTTCTGTAGCAGCACGACCGCTTGAGATATTATCAGGGTCCCAATCTTTGTTTTCCAGACCTGTCACATAGCCGTCCTTACCGTCAACAGCAACTTTCCCTGCCGCAATCTTGCCGTCTTTGCCGTCGATTGTAACTTTATCACCAGCTTTGATTGTGCCTGTAGTACCATCCATTGCGATTTGTTTTGTAGCATCAGAACCCAATGTCACTTGATCTTTAAGACTTACTTCATAGTTCTTGGAACCATTCGCATTGGTGCTAGGTGTCACAGTAATATTATTACCTGCAGATACCGTTGTGGATGCAGCTGCTGTAGCTTTATCCAATTGAGATTTATTAACTGCATCATTAGGGTCCGTGCCATCAGCAACATTCGTAATCTTGTTACCGCCGTTATTTAAGCCGTCTTTTGTAAGACTTACTGCATCGCCACCAGCACGATTGATGGTCATGCCATCACCATTGATAACAGTGTTATTACCACCGTTTGTGAAAGTTGTAGACGTTAACCCCTGTAATTCTTTCGCCAATTTTACATTTAATGTACCGTTACCGTCGGATACAACACCGATATTATTGTCGGATAATTTAGCTGCATCAGCACCGCCTTTGATAGTTACTGTATCACCTAATTTTCTGTTGCTTACGGCACCCGTATCACCGGCAAAGTTCAAGCCTTTTTCAAGAGTTTTATTGATATCGGAGATATCCTGTTTATTCTTATTGATGTTCTGCGTATTGTTGGCGATATCTCCGGCATTTTTATTGATGTTCTGTTTGTTACCCGCAATATCCTGTTTATTTTTGTCGATGTCGGATCTATTCGTATTAACTTTGTCGTTAACCTTCTTCAACTGATCTTCCGTAGCACCACGACCGGATACAGCCACTGGATTATCCACATTCCAATCCGTATTCGTGAGACCTGTTACATGACCTGTATCACCATCTACAGTTACAGGGTGGGCAGCACCGACATTAATTTTATTGCCTAAACCGACAGTAAATTCCTTACCGCCATTCGCATTCGTACCTTCCGTTACGGTCACATTCGCATCCTTTGCTTTCACAGTGGATGCCTTCGCAGTACCGTTGATAGCTTTTTGTAACTGGCCATAGTTAACTGCATCATTAGGATTACTACCATCCGCCACGTTGGTAATCTTCTGATTGTTCGCATTGATACCGTTCGGCGTTACATAAGTCTTACCGCCTACAGTCAAGCCGTCATTGTTGATAGTCGTACTACCGGCAGTAACGCTGTCTAGACCGGTTAACGTTTTCGCCAATTTTACATTTAATGTATCCGTTCCGTTGGATACAACGCCGATATTATTATCGGATAGTTTTGTCGGATCAGTCACACCACCGACAATATTCGTCTGTTCACCAAATTTACGAGTAAATTGATTAGCTGTAGCCGATGCAGCTTTCACATCACCGGCATATGCCACGCCCTTATCCATCTCCGAAATAACTGCATGCAATTGACTGCCGTTGATAGCATCCGTAGAAGTAGCGGAAATACGACCTGCCGCTACATTAGTAACTGTCCGTTCCATGCCTGCCTTGCCGACACTTACGGTGGATGCCGGATTAATACCTGCAAAGTTATGTACAGCCCCGTTAATGGTTGCGGAAGGTGTCGCTACAGCTGCTGCCGTTTCAGAACCGGTCCCCAGAGCTACAGCGCTTTCATTATCTACCTTTGTATTATTACCGATAGCCACAGCATTATTCGCCGTCACGGAAGCATTATTTCCGAGAACCATAGCCCCATCAGCGGAAACATTTGAGTTACTGCCCACTACATAAGAATTATCGGCCGTAATACTGTTCTTATAGCCGAATGCACCGGACATATTACCTTTAACAGTACCGTCTGTAACAGTTGTAATTTTATCCTGATCGGCACCTGCACCACTACCATTTGCTTCCGTCGTGGTCATAACAGTAGCGGAACCGATGGTATTTCCTGCACCGATAGCATACGCCTGATTACCGTAAATCGTATTCTTGGAACCAACAGCAGCAGACTCTTTCCCGGATTTAGAACCGTCTTTCATATCTAAACCGACCTGGTTCGTATCACCGATAGAGGATGAACGATTACCGTAAGCACCAACCTGCGTACCAAGAGCAAGAGAATTTGTTCCCCAACTACGTGTCATGATACCGATGCCGGTACTGGCTACACCTTTAGTCAAAGAGTTGATACCGATTGCTGTAGAGCCTGTACCATAGGCTTCGCTCAATGTACCGATAGCCGTAGTTGCATCACCGATAGCCGCCGTATTTGCATATTTACCTTTTACATTAATAGATGCCGAACCAAGAGTGCCGGCGAATTTATCTTCAATTTCCTTGTTAAAGCTCTTTTTAATACCGTTTCCTGCAGCCAATTGAGGCACAGCTGTTTCCAATTCAGTACGAGCCATATCGATATCATCACCGCCGATGGCAACAGATGAATTACCGATAGCTCTTGTATCTGCACCGAGAGCAAGAGACTGTGTACCATAAGTTTTCGCAGTGCTGCCGATAGCTACACCTTGCGCATATTTAGGGTTAACAGTACCGCCATCATTCTTAATTTTTACATTTGTTTCCGCAGATGCACCGATAGCCACATCACCACGAGCACCGTAGGAAGCAGCCTCCGCCCCCATAACAACAGCGCCGGATCCAGGATTACCATGATGCGTAGAAACAATACTCTTTGCGGAACGACCGATAACGATATCCCCGTTTTCCAAAGCTTGTGCCCCTTGACCTATAGCTACTGTACTTGTCGGGATATTCGTGCCTACAGTACTTTCACCGACTGCTTTTGCACCGTTACCGATGGCTACACTATAATCACCAAGTGCATTAGTTATATCACCAATAGCGATACCACCATTATTTGAGGCCTGCGCTCCGATACCATTTTTAATCGGTGCCCCCAAAGCATCCGTAGGCATCATAACGCCCGTCAACATAACGGCAAGCGCAGTAGCACCTACCATTTTAGAAAATACAACCGACAAAGAAGAACGTTTCGTCATGTTCTTTGCCGTTTCCGCTACGACTACGTAACACCCCTTTGTACGATTCCAAATTACTTTAAAAACTCGATTCATCAATCTTACTCCTATAAATTAAACTAACTATATCCACTTACATAAAAATTACAATAACCAAACTGAGACTATATCGATTTTCTCAAAATTATATAACTAAAATACCACATTTTACTGTATAAGTAAAATTTTTTTCATTTTATTTTCACATAATTATGCGTTCAAATTATCAATTTTTCGATATACAAAAAATATCGAGGCACCGTCACTCGAACAGTCCTCGATATTCTTATATATACTATTAAATTATTCTATTGAAAAGAATATTCATCATTTAATACTTTTGTAGTAGCGATAGAAGAATATATTAACTATTACAACAACAAAAGGATCAAAAAAACAAAATGGATGCCCCCTGTAAAATACAGGGAAGCATCCATGTGTTTAGATTACTATTTATCACTCTTTAGTTTTGACTGAATAATCTGCTCTACCATAAGCGCTGTACCCATAGTTAACGCTATAGGGAACAACATTTCTACAGAAAATCTTGAAAGCTCAAGCATAAATACACATGAGGTCATAGGCATTTTTTGTGCAAGTCCTAAAAATGCTACGGCACCGATAAAGGCAGCCATCCCCAATGATATAGGAGCCACGGCAATAGACCAAAAAGTACCAAATACTATGGCTAACGTACTGCCCAACATCATAGATGGAGTAATACGACCACCATACGCACCTGCTGCTAATGCGAGTAATACTGCTGCCCACTTAGAACCAAATAATCCTAATGCATAAGTCCATGTAATATCATTGGTAAAGGTTAATTCGTTCCCGGCCTTACCATTCCCAAGAATTTCAGGGAAATACATAGCTAATACACCGATAAGTGTAAATGCTACGATAGAAATGGGAATCATAACAGGACTGCTACGATGAATAGCCGGCAACCTACTTTGTGTAATATTAAATAAAACTACACCTAAGGCAATAATAGCACCTAAGGCAATGGCGAATTCAACATAATGGCTACCCAAGCTAGGTTGAGCCATTGTATATTGAATAACATCCCCTACACCTGCCTGTCTCGTAACAAAGGTTGCTAATCCACAGCATATAAGAGCAGCACTCATAGCGCGTATATTCCATGTAAGAAGCAATGTTTCCAACGTAAAAATCGCTGCCGATAACGGTGAATTATAAACCGCTGCCAAGCCAGCACCTGCTGCACAAGCAATCAATAGTTGGCGATCTTCTTGTTTAATATCAAAATGTTTAACTAAAAAAGTTGTAATCCCTGCACTGGCTTCACGTGGTGCAACTTCTCGCCCTAATGGTGAACCAATACCTACGGTAATAATTTGTAAAGTTGCATGTAAAACAGTAGTAATAGGATTCATATCCATTTTACCAGATACAGCCGTTTTAATATCTACAACACCTTTACCATATCGGTGAATAAGTACCCAACCAACACCGCCTATAAGACCGCAAATAATCAATGGTATCAATCGCTCTACCGGAGATACACGAGCTACAGCAGCGCCAAAACTCATATGATCAGCAGAAGAATAATGATATACAAAGTGCTGAATTCCATGTAATAAATGTGTATAAGAGGCCCCTACTAATCCCGCTATAAATCCAACGATAATTATGAGGCCTATTAAACGTTTATCAAATGCCATACTTACTCCATTGCTAATACGACTTCGTCTGTTTCTAATGTTTTCTTAACATCTATAATACGTTGATTAGATGACCCTCTAAATCGCAATGCTGGATCTTTGAGTTCATCTACAAAGCGACCGTCTACGAGAATATCAATTTCATGTAATAAAGCGCTTCTCAACTCATCTTCTAAGATATCATCTATTGTATAACCTGAATAGGCCCAAATTTTCTTGTCTGGCGCCGCCGCACGGACTGCCCGCACCACCGGCAATAAACCTTGTACATTTTGGAACGGTTCCCCACCTAACAAGGTTAAACCTGAGCATGTTGGACTTTTCACATAGGATACAACTAAATCAGTTTCAGATTGAGTCCACTCCTTACCGGCATTAAAATCCTGGTATTCTTCATTAAAACAGTTATAACAACAATGTGTACAACCGGTTACGAATATAGATGTACGAATACCTTCCCCATTGGCAATATCATATTGTCTTATTTGCCCATATCTCATAATTACCTCCATAGTAGTGGTAATCAACTTTGACTAACACTATATAGATATATTTCTATTTCTTACAAACGCAGTAAAAGCTGTGCCTTAAGCACAGCTTTTACCATGTATTTATAGTAACTATAATTCTAATAATTTTAAATGTGCATTACACGATCTTTGATTTCTTTCGTACGACCTTCGTTCCAGAAGTTTTCACCTAAATAACCACAAGTACGACGAATTACAGTTAATTTATCGCGGTTTGTGTTGTGGCAACGAGGACATTCCCACTCATTATTTTCATTGACCTTAATTTCACCATCAAAACCACATTCGTGACAGTAGTCAGACTTGGTATTAAATTCAGCATAAGAAATATGGTCATAAATATATTGAATCATAGTTAAAACGGCTGGAATATTATTAGTCATATTTGGAATTTCTGCATAGGAGATACAGCCGCCTGTAGATTTCTTTTGGAACTCAGATTCAAAGGCAAATTTATCAAATACATTAATCTCTTCACGAACATTTACGTGATAGCTATTAGTGTAATACCCTTTATCTGTAATATCTTCAATTACACCAAAACGGGCACGGTCTAAAGAAGAGAACCGATTTGTTAAGCTTTCAGCAGGAGTACCGTATAAACCAAAGCCAAGATTATGTTTGTCATGCCATAGGTTAATAGCATCGTTTAAACGATCCATAATTTTCATTGCAAATACACGGCCTTTTTCACCTGTATTGGATTCACCTGTAATCAATCGAGTTGCTTCATAAATACCGATATAGCCAAGAGAAATCGTTGCATAACCACCAGTAAGGAAACGACCGATTTTTTCTCCTTTTTTTAGGCGCGCAATGGCACCATGTTGCCAGTGAATTGGCGATACATCACTTACTACATCCTTTAATAAGTTGTAACGTAATAGTAATGCTTTTTCCGCTAATTCAAGACGTTTATCTAAAATTTCAAAGAATCTTTCTTCACTACCGCGAGCTAAGATACCAATTTGAGGTAAGTTCAAACTTACAACGCCCATATTAAAGCGACCATCAAACTTATAGTTCCCCTTTTCATCCTTCCAAGGAGATAAGAAAGAACGACATCCCATTGGGCTAAATACATTACCTTCATAGTTTTCCTTCATCTTCTTAGCGGAAATGTAATCTGGATACATGCGTTTAGCCGTACATTGTGCAGCAAGTTCAGTTAAATAGTAATATGGACTATCAGGCGTTACATTATGTTCATCAAGAACATAAATCAATTTAGGGAATGCTGGCGTAATATATACATCAGCTTCATTTTTTACACCCTTAATGCGTTGTCGTAAAATCTCTTCTGTAATAAGAGCAGCCTCTTTAGCGTATTCATAATCAGGTTTAAAATACATGAACAATGTAACAAATGGAGATTGACCATTTGTAGTCATCAATGTATTGATTTGATATTGGATAGTTTGGATGCCATCCTTAACCTCTTTACGCGTACGTTTCCACGCAATTTCACGGGCTTTTTCCATATTTGGTTCCATCCCGTAAATCTCAACTTGTTCTTCAATAACATTGTTGAGGATTTTTTCGTAAGATTTACGTACGAATGGCGCCAAGATGCGATCGATACCATTGATACTTTGACCGCCGTATTGACCAGATGCAACTTGGGCAATAATTTGCGTTGTTACTGTACATGCAACTTGGAAGGATTTAGGTGTATCAATTTTCTTACCATTAATAACCGTACCATTTGTTAGCATATCTTCCAAATTGATCAAGCAACAGTTAAACATAGGCTGGATAATGTAATCCATGTCATGGAAGTGAATAACACCACTATCATGGGCTTCTAAAATATCTGTAGGAATTAATTTACGACGAGCAATATCCTTAGATACTTCACCGGCAATTAAATCACGTTGTGTAGATACAATAGCAGCATCCTTATTAGAGTTTTCATCGAGAACGCTGACATTACTGCGATCTAATAAACCGATTACATCATCATCAGTGGTATTTTGACGGCGTTTAAAAGCTTGAACAGCTTTGTAACCTTCATAGGCACGTGCCGTTGCAGGATTATGATACTCAATCAACTTATAATACACTTGATCTTCTATAGCATAAATTGTCATGTCTTTTTGGAGCTTTGTAGCATATTCTTCAATTTCATCAGCAATACGCTGTGCCAACCCCTCTTCGTACAACCCTGTACTACTATGCTCAGCTTTTTCTATAGCCAAAGCAATCTTATTCTTATCAAATGGTACCTTTGTACCATCCCGTTTAATGACCTGCAACATATTGGCAACCTCCCCATTTTGTTACCGCTGAAATATATGTTAAGACATAGAAAAAAGTATGGAAAACCATACTTTTTATAAATTTATATGTAAAAATGTAAAGAATTATGACTAAACTCTCTATTTTTTACCGCTAACTCAGTATACTATATATGGTGGTTGTTTTCAAGAACAAATACAATATAAAGTAAAAATAGGCTCTTTTAGCCATGCCAATACAGCATGAATAAAAGAACCTATATAAATTATAATGTAAAACCAAATAGACGTGTCAAGAAATTGGACTTTTGACCTACCCAACTAGAAGGAACCGCTGGATAGAATGTGCGATCAGCTAAAAGATCGCGTTCATTGAGATGAATATTCGGCAACAAATCTTTTTTGTACGTACTATCTAATTTAGAAATAGCTTCTACGTATCCTTGATGTGCTTGCACATCACTTTCATTACAGTAACCAGTACCAAAGAAGTGAATTAGACCATTGCGATATAGTTCGATCGCTCTATGATAATTAGCATTACTATGATTAAAGGATGCCATGTTACATTGAATTAAAATCCCTTTATCTACCCATTCCAATAACTGTTCTGGTTTTGTAAATAATTGGCGATGCGTTTCTACTTCACTAATGATAGGAACAATGCCCATATCTAGTAAGCTTAGCAACCATGCATTAATATGGTGAACCTTACTATTTTCAGGTAATGCTACTAACATAAAATGGCTATTACCCAACAAATACTGATTGCGATGAGCAACGATATATTCAACCATTTCATCACAAAGTAAAACGCGAGCACCACTGTGAATAGTAACATCTACTTGTTGCTCACCTACTGCAAGTTTTACATCATTCAATGTTGTTTCCATTTCATCCCAAGTATTCATATCCATAGATACTATTACATCAGGTGTACTGAAAATATCTGTAATTCCTTGTTCAGCCAAAGATTTTATCATTTTTACTGATTCTGCCATTGTTTGTGGCCCTTGAGGCCCTAACACAGCTGGCAAAATGCAACCATGTAAGTCAACCACGCGATTCATATTCTTTCCCTTCTACTTACGAT
>NZ_UQYC01000071.1 GCF_900545205.1 uncultured Veillonella sp.
AATTTTTCAGACTCTTCTACTAGAGGACATACTACATAAACTTGACGACCTTCTGCCATCTCTTTGCCAAAGAAGTTTCTCAATCGTTCTTTATATGAGCTATCTACAGCATACGTTTTAACAGGCTTACGCCCTGGTGGCATCTCTTTAATCAAGGATACAGCAAGATCACCATATACAGATAAGGTCATTGTCCGTGGAATTGGTGTAGCTGTCATAATGAGTACATGTGGGTATGTACCCTTTTGTTGTAATCGTGCCCGTTGTTCCACACCAAAGCGATGTTGTTCGTCGATAATGACGAGGCCTAAATTATGGAAGTTTACGCCCTCTTGAATAAGCGCATGGGTACCGATGATCATATGAATTGATCCATCAGCTAAGCCTTCATAGATGCGCTCTTTTTCTTTTTTTGTAGTAGAACCAGTTAATAACTCTATAGTAATGCCTAAATTACGACATACCTCTGTTATGCCTTCATAATGTTGAGCCGCCAAAATCTCCGTAGGGGCCATTAACGCACCTTGGTACCCATTTTCAATGGCCTTCAACAAACTCAATGTAGCTACAACGGTTTTACCAGAACCTACGTCACCTTGTAATAATCGTTGCATAGGACGTTCATCTTCCATATCGATGCGAATGTCCTCTAATGCACGCTGTTGATCACCTGTTAAGGAGAACGGCAAGTTTTCTATACACTGAGCCATTAAGTCCCCATTAGGTCCCATCTTAGGCCCTTTATGATACTGCTCTTTATTCCGCAACAAGGCCAATCCAGATTGCATTACAAATAACTCTTCATAGGCCAATTGGTGACGCGCTTCTTCGTATCGCTCTGAAGAATCCGGGAAATGCATCATTTTAAATGCATCATAGCGACTCATATATTGATGTGCTTCACGAACCTCAGCAGGCAGAATCTCTTGCAATTCATGATTAGCAGCGAACCAGTTTCGTACTGATGAGCGCACCACAAATTGAGACACTCCATCAGCCAAGGCATAAATAGGAACAATGCCACGATCTGGCTCTCCACCATCTCCCAAATTTTCTATTTGGGGCGTATTCATTTGCATAGACCCATATTGAAATTCTGCTTTGCCATATGCATATAGACGCTGCCCTTTTTTATAAAAGTTCTTTTTATACCCTTGGTTAAATAATACAATCTTTAGTGGACCAGTACCATCTGCAATGACCACCTCTAATATAGACAATCTAGGACGAGGGCGTTTTTCTTGAACAGCTATAACATTGCCTACTACGCCACCGGTCATACCTGACTTTAATTCACCAATTCTATAAATTGTACGGCGGTCTTCATAGCTCCGAGGGAAATATGTCAACAACGATGTTACATTCGTAATCCCTAGCTTATGCAATTGTTTCTCCCGACCAGGACCAATTCCTTTAATGGTCGTTAACCGTTCATCCATAGAAACTCCTTTAAATATACGATAAACACATGAGATATATCCAATTTTTGTATATCCTTGTGTAAAAGTCCATTTATATCTTAGAATATGATATATAGTATACCTTATATTGTAGTATATTTCATAAAAAGAGCAATATGTACGATAAAAACACTTGCTTTAACTATGTCTTTATGATAATATACTTTTGTTATGTTATAGATTAAGCTTGGAGGTGGAAACTATGGCAAACCTTTGCGAAGTATGTGGCAAATCCACATCTAGCGGTATGAACGTGAGTCACTCTCACATTCGCACAAGAAAAACTTGGAAACCGAACATTCAAAGAGTACGGGCGGTTGTAGACGGTGCTACTAAAAAAGTTAACGTATGCACTCGCTGCCTTCGTTCTAATAAAATTACACGCGCGTAAAATAAAAAGTACATGTACTCTTTGGGGTTCTAGAGCCCCAAAAAAAGCAGTTAGTTCATTTGAACTAACTGCTTTTTTTGTTATCTATGTACCTATTACTAAAAGTCTTACAAGGTAATATTGGGAATATAGTACTGTTTAAACAACTTAATAGCATATTGATCAGTTAAGCCGGCCACATAATCCACCACATCACGGGTAGAGTAAAACTCTCGATTACTTTCACAGCCCTCCATATCATCAGGATGTTCCATAAAGTGAGTAAATAGGTTTTTCACCACATGAGATGCCTTATTTCGATCAGGAATTAAAGCTGGCGCCAAATAGACATTTTTAAACATAAATTGACGGAATAGATTCATGGTCATCTCTATATCAGAGGACATAGAAATAACAGGCTTATCTAAAGATTCGCGCACCATATCTTCAACCATAGCGGTAATCATGCTAGATGGAGTCATACCAAAGTGTTCACGCACTTCAAAAGGTAATTCCTCGGCCGTCAACATACCTGCCCGTTGTGCATCATCAAAATCGTGACACAAATAGGCAATGCGGTCAACGATACGAATAATTTGACCTTCTAAGGTAACTGGAATTGTAGCCCCTGTGTGACCTAGAATTCCATCGCGCACAGCAGTCGTTAAATTAAGTCCTTGATGTTCACCATGTTTTTCCAACACTTCAACCATGCGCAAACTTTGTTCATTATGATTGAAATGACCTACCATATCACGCAAGGCATATTCCCCAACATGACCAAATGGTGTGTGTCCCACATCATGGCCCATAGCAATAGCTTCTACTAAATCCTCGTTGAGGCGTAATGCACGAGCCACTGTACGACCAATCTGACCTACCTCAAGGGTGTGAGTCATGCGTGTACGATAATGGTCACCTGGCGCAATATAAACTTGTGTCTTGTGCTTTAACCGTCTAAAACATTTACTGTGAATAATGCGGTCTCGATCACGTTGAAAGGCAGTTCTAAGTGGATCGGGAGCTTCCTCTATATCACGGATTGCATCGCGGCTTTTAGCAGCATAAGGAGAAAGGAGTAAAGCCTCCCTCTCCTCTATTTGTTCCCGTATATTCATTTACCCTCCGATGCGCGGTTACGATCGATGAGTTGCATAACAAGAGACGCTGTTTCTTCGATAGATTTATTGGAAACATCTAACACTTGGCAATGCAAACGACGCATAATAGCCTTCGCGTATTCTAGTTCGGATTGAATACGCTCAATAGAAGCATAATTTGCTTCGTCCTCTAAACCGATAGCGCGTAACCGTTCACTACGAATATTATTTAACTTAAATGGGTCGATAATAAGGCCCACGATTTTCTTAGCGGGAATTTTAAATAATTCCTCTGGCAATGGTACCTCTGGTACCAATGGCAAGTTAGCAGCTTTAATTTTTTTGTATGCCAAGAACATAGACAATGGTGTCTTACTTGTTCTAGAAACACCAATGATGACTACGTCAGCCTTTTCAAAGCCAGATGGATTTTTACCATCATCATATTTCACGGCGAACTCAATAGCTTCAACCTTTTTGAAATATTCTTGGTCTAGTTTATGAACCATACCCGCAGTCATACGAGGCTTTGTAGATGCTACTGTACCTACTGCATCGAGAACTGGACCCATAATATCTACAGCAGGAATGTTATATTCTGCTACTTTTTCATGAAGATATTTGCGCAAAGATTCAGATACAATAGTATGACAAATGACATGATTACCACGTTTTGCATCTGCTATAATTTCATCAATTTGGCTTTCACTATCAATATATGGAATGCGAACAATTTCAATTTGTTCTTTATCATATTGACTCGCCGTAGCCCTTGCTACAGCCTCTGCGGTCTCCCCAAGGGAGTCCGATATTGCATAAATAATTTTTTCTACCATTCTATCAACCTCAATGTATGCTACATTCTAAAAATACTTTTGTTACCGTCGTTTTAGATACGCGGCCTACAACCTTTAAACGTTTCTTGTTCTCCACATCCTCGCGAACGATAACAGGTAAACAATCTACCTCATAATCTATCATCTTCTGAGCAGCCTCTACCAATGTATCTGTAGGCTCCACAGTTATAACCTTACTTACAGGGGTCATAATCATAGATATAGGCATGGTGTGCGAATCTGTTTGCCCCATAGAGGCACGCAACAAGTCCTTACGGGATACGACACCTACTAAATAGGAATCATCACACACTAAAATGGTCCCTACATCCTCAGTAAATATAGTAACAATCGTGTCATACAAACTTGTATCCCCATTGACTACGACTGCTTGGGATAATACATCACTTACCAGAAATGACTTTAATCGCTCCGCTGTTTGTGTTTCTTTTGAAAGTCCCACATAGTAATAGCCTACATTAGGCCGTGCATCTAAGACACCTAGCATAGTTAAAACAGATAAATCTGAACGCAATGCAGATCGTGTAACCTCTAAATGTTCAGCAATAGCACTACCTGTTACAGGTCCTTCTTCACGAACGATTTGAGCAATTTGTTCTTGTCGTTTCGACAGTTTCACACGGTAACCCCCTTTCATCTCTGTTTGTATTATATCCTAAGTTACCATTCAGAAAAAGAGGAGACCTACCGGCCTCCTCTTTTAATATAACTATATTATTACCAAGTTAAATCATCAGTTTCTTGACGACCACGACCAGTCATAGCATCAAGCATGATTCGTTGTTCTAATTGAGCCACCATTTTCTTAGTGCTTACAACTGCATCTGGATTAACAGAAATGGAGTCGATACCGCTCTTTACGAGGAATTCGCAAAGTTCAGGGTACACGCTTGGTGCTTGGCCACAGATGGATACAGTTTTGCCATCTTTATGCGCCACTTCAATGAGATGACGAATTGCTCTACGAACAGCTAAATTACGTTCATCGTAAATATGTTGAACTGTTTCGTTATCGCGGTCACAACCGAGAACAAGCATTGTCAAATCGTTAGAACCAATGGAATAACCATCTACATATTTATTGAATTGATCAGCTAAGATAATATTTGCTGGAATTTCAGCCATGAGCCAGATTTTGAAATCTTTACCGCGTACAAGGCCTTCTTGAGCCATCAAATTAGTTACCAGTTCAGCTTCCTCTACAGTACGGCAGAATGGAATCATAACTTGTAGATTTTTGAATCCAAATTCATTACGTACTTTTTTGATTGCTTCTAATTCTAATTTGAAAGCAGGTGTGTATTTAGGATCATAGTAACGAGAAGCACCACGCCAGCCAAGTAATGCACTGGATTCATGTGGTTCATATTTATCGCCACCGTTGAGATCACGGTATTCGCTAGATTTGAAGTCGCTCAAACGAACCACAACTTGGCGAGGAGCTAATGCTTGGCAAACTTTACGCATACCTTCTGCCAATGTATTTACAGCAAAATCACTGCGACCTGTTTCGATAAGGTGCAATGGATGTTCATGGATGAAAGTAGTCCAAATGAACTCTTCACGCATAAGACCGATACCATCACATGGCAATACACCATGTTTTTCAGCCAAATCAGGGTCGCCTAAATTCATGTAAATCTTAGTGCCTGTTACAGGAACAGATTCAGCAACAACATTTGCAGTAGCTTGTGCTTCTGGCTTTTTAACGATATCTTCTAATACGCCATCATATACGATACCATTTGTAGCATCTACAGTAATCATTTGACCATCTTTAATGGATGTAGTCGCTTCATGGCTACGGCTCTTAGTACCTACGATACAAGGAATACCAAGCTCACGGCTAACGATGGACGCATGACAAGTCATACCACCGGCATCTGTAACGATAGCTTTCGCTTTTTTCATTGCTGGCACCCAGTCAGGAGCTGTCATAGCTGTGACAAGGATTTCGCCTTCTTTGAACTCATCAATATCCTCAGGATTGATGATAACATGAGCTTTACCAGCTGCATTACCAGGGGATGCTGGCAAACCTTTTACGATAATATCGCGATTACCTGCATCTAATGTGCTAGGTTTTTCGGATACTTCTGTTTTTTCTTTACGGGACCAAACTGTTTCTGGACGAGCTTGTAAAATCCAAATTCTACCATCTCGTTCATCTACGCCCCATTCCATATCCATGTAGCAATCATAATGTTTTTCGATTGCTTTTGCATATTCAGCAAGCTCTAGAACTTGAGCATCTGTAATCACTTGTTGTTTAGCTTCATCTGCTGGAACAACTTCTTCAACGCAATCGCCGTCAGCTTTACGAACTAAACGGATATTTTTGTCATTAATCATGCGGTCTGTAATTTCCATTTTAGCTTTATCTACACGGAAATTATCTGGTGTAACGGTACCTTGTACAACGTATTCACCAAGACCCCAAGAACCTTCAATAAGAATATTGTTATCATTGCCTGTTACAAGGTCAACAGTGAACATTACGCCAGCAGCTTTAGAGAATACCATCATTTGAACAGCTGCACTCAATGCTACTGTCATATGATCGAAACCTTGTTTTACACGGTAATATGTTGCACGGTCTGTGAAAGTAGATGCGTAGCATTCTTTTACTTTTTGAATAATAACATCAGCACCACGTACATTTAAATATGTATCTTGTTGGCCTGCGAAACTTGCATCTGGCAAGTCTTCTGCTGTTGCACTAGAACGAACTGCTACGAATGGATTTTCTTCGTTTACTTTTTTACCGAGTTCTTCATAAGCATGACGGATAGCATCTGCCAATTCTTTAGGCATTTCTTCTTCGCAAATCATGCGGCGAATTTTAGCACATACTTCACGCAATAATGCAGAATTTTCTACATCATCTAATGCATCAAGTTCAGCGCGGATTTTATCTTCTAGTCCTGTTGCTTTCATAAACTCACGATAACCATGAGCAGTTGTAGCAAAACCGTAAGGTACAGGTACATTAGTGGAGGATGTCAATTCCCCTAAAGAAGAAGACTTACCACCAACTAAATTAACATCTTCACGTCGTAATTCATCAAACCAAAGTACGTATGCTGTTTCGCGATTCATGTGAGAACCTCCTAGATTAATTAGTGCAACACATTAAACCTTTTACACATAAATAGTATACCTTAATTTACAATCTGTCAATTTATATGAGGATTATTATGCAACAAAAAAATGATTGCCTGATATTAGACAATCATCTCTAATTTTAGTTTGACACATGAACAATAAATCTTAATTGATCGGGCTTCATATCACTGCCATTAACATATAAAATACCATCCTCTAAAGTAATACGGTATAGTAATGTAGCCTCTGAGGTCTCAATTTTTTCTACTTTACTATTAGGAAAGATATAAGCAATAGTTTCTAGAGTTTGTGGCATAACAGTTTTATAATCAGGGCTTACCTTCATGTCAAGATACTGGACCCACTCCCCACGGCTATACTGACCATAAGACATTCTAATATCTTCACTATTAGAAACAACAACTAATCTATTCAAAACTGCTTCAGCAGTTTCATGTTTATTATCTTTATCAATCTTGTAATAAATGGAGTAGGTCAATGTAGAAAGTACGAATAATCCTAATAAAATAAATATATATTGCTTTTTCATAACATATAATACTCCACTAACCAATTGATCTTACATTAAATAATATAGTTATAAATACATATGATTATTCTCTTGTTCTACCTGGTTGTAATAAGAAAATATACATACCTAAAAAAAGAAACTCAGAAATCTCTTCATTTATGAATCTACTTAATAAGGTAATTATAATAAAAGTTGGATATATCCAAAATGGAATTCCTATATCAGAAGCTCGTCTCATACCTGTCATAAAAAAGAAAGTAAAACCATAAATGCAAAAGGAATATCCAAGAATATTATATATTAATCCATCGCTAATTGAATTAGCATACAACGCACTATGGCCATACTTTAAAGATATAACACCTACTACAAAAGAAAAGCCACTTCCGAAAAAGAAGAATAAGCGTCCTAATGGAATTCTAGGATTTATAAACTTAACTTCTTTTATTGTTCCAAATATAATCAATAATATTGATATTATTATGCCTATAGGAAGCATAGCAAATCCAAGCCAATTTAATATTTCCAATTTTACACTCCAAAAACTACTTTCATTAAAATCATGAACAAAACAAAAAATAAGTTAACTAAAAATATTCCAGTTTCACTAAGATTGTAGTATATCATAAGTAAATGGCCACCACCTACAAATATTAAGCTAATAATAGCAAGTATGATTTCATATTTTTCTAAACGACTATTTTCTTTATATCTCTTATATAAAACATAAGCTACATAAATAATCCATAACCATGGAACAAATTCAGGTTTCATTTAACCGCCCTATATATATCTAAAAAGTTCTTCAATACTCGCCCCGTAAGTCCCCATATAGTGTATTGTTTATAAGGATAGAAATAAACGGAGTAGTTTTGTCTAATTTTCCAATCAATGTTGTAGCCTTCTAATAAATGGAACGGGAAGTCTTTTAACGGTTTAGTCCCAATGTCTAGATGTCCTACAGTTGGCTCCATGTCTAATAGATATTGTAATGGAACTGTGAATACCTCTCCTACTTCGTCAGGATTTGGTTTTAAATCGCTTGTATTCAGGCGCACGGCTACAGCATATAGTTTGACACCTATCGCAGATACGAGACAATCTAAATTACCAAGTAATTCAATTTGATCTAAATCGATCCCCAGTTCCTCAGAGCATTCACGCATGGCGGCATGGGCGCCGCTTTTATCATTAGGCTCACAATGTCCACCAGGGAAGCTGA
>NZ_UQYC01000072.1 GCF_900545205.1 uncultured Veillonella sp.
ACTCGCGACCCCCGCCTTGGCAAGGCGGTGCTCTACCGCTGAGCTATTCCCGCATACAGAACCGATAATTAATATAACATAATCATCAATCTGTCGTCAAGAACAATTTAAGTCTGTCCTGACTGCCCTATAATAATATCAATTTACACATATAGTGTCAATGGTTTTTCCATGAAATTCTCAGTTAATTTTGCATAATTGAGCATAAAACATATAAAAAGAGGGATTTAATACTCCCTCTTTTATATAGATTACTCTTTGTTCTTTTGTCTACCTTTACCGGCCCCATCTTCAGCGGCTTTAACCTCAGCTTCCACGAAGGTTTTCATATCATTTAACATATGCATGGATGCATCGATAATGGATAGTCCCATTGTGGAACCCAATGCTTCATCTATTTGTAAGTTATAGTGTAAGCACGGTTTTACATCTAAGAATCGACATTGCTCCTTATGGATTGGTTCCTCATATGCGGCAGATGGGAATACATAGTCCTTAACTAATGGCTCAATAGTAACGGCGGCCAATACAGCTGCACCTGTTACAGCATTATCAAATACTACCGCCATACGATGACTAGCAGCACCTAAAATAAATCCAGTTAAGAATGCAATATCTAAGCCACCTGCTACATGAAGCAAATGCAATACCGCATCACGGCGCTCACTTTCACTCAAAGCAGACCAATCATTAACGGCAATATTGAAACGATCTACAAAGGAATGAATATGAGCAGCCCTTTGCTCTACTGTTGGGCCACATTCGGTATGAACGAGAATATCATCATAGGCACAGCCTGTAATAGTAGCGGTCGTTACAAGGGAATCAAGGAACGCCCTTTCCCCTATATTGCCGATAGCTACGACTTGTAAGCCATCGTTGTGCAGTTTATCAGCATAGGAAAAGCCTAGTTCAATAGCTTCTTCTAATTCATCACGAGAAATAACAGGTTCTACACCAAAGAAATGGGAACCCTTACGAATAACCTTTTGGTCAATATTCGTCAACTCTGTTATATCTTGTTCAAGGCCGATATTTACTACATGCACAGGTGCTTGTAACTTAGATGCCGCACCTTGCGTAGCCGTTCTACCATCATTGAAACGCTTAACAGCTGCGTAGCTTTCACTACCATGCTGACTATTTTGAGGACCATCTACCAAGTGATCCGCCGCCACCACAAGTACACCATATCGCAAATGATTTGGTTGAGAATCTGCCAGAATACCTGCAAAACGCTCTGCAATTAGTTCTAATGTAGCAAGGCTATAAATAGGCTTTGTTAAATTGTCGATACGTAATCGACATGCTTCCATGGATGGCGCATGTAACGGTTCGATTGTAAATGTTCTCATGCCTTACCTCCTGTAACAGCCAAATACATATGAACGGCAAGGTCTAGCATGCCCATTTGAATGGAGCCACCAGAGGCCTCACCAAGACAAAGTCCTAAATCAACATAGGCTTCAAGGCCTAGATTTTCTAAGGAAGATTTAGCCGCTTTTTCAGCAGATAAATGAGAGGCCATCACATAGTCCATCGCCTGTGGTACCAAGGTTTTAGCCACCAATGCGCAGGCAGATGTATTAAAGCCGTCAATAATAACGAGGGCCTTATTAGCTGCTGCACCCAGAATAACACCTACAATACAGGAGAATTCAAAGCCTCCCACAGAGGATAAAATTCCGATGGCATCGTCTTTTGAAATATCTTTATATTTTTCTAATACATCATGCACAATGCGTTGCTTTAATTTTAGACGCTCATCAGAAATATTAGTGCCTCGCCCTGTGGCTTCCTCTGCAGTGAGTCCTGCAAACTTGGCTGTCATAAGAGCACTAGCAGTAGTATTGGAAATTCCCATTTCCCCTACTAAGAAAACATTAAAGCCTTCGTCGATTTTCTCTTTTACAAGGCGGATACCTGTTTCAATGCCTTCAATGGCTTGTTCACGTGTCATGGCCGGTTCTTCAACAAAGTTTTTTGTGCCCATACCAAGTTTATGACTACGGAGTCCTGGTACCCAGCTCATATCTGCATCAATGCCCATATCGATGACTTCCATTTGAGCACCACAGTAATTAGCTAAGGAATTGGCACCCGCCCCTTTAGGAATTAAGTAGTTTTGTGTCATCCCTACAGTTGTTTCCTTTGGGTACGCACTTACGCCCATATCGGCCACGCCATGATCGGCAGAGGCAATAATCATACAAGGCTTTGGAACCGTTAAGTGTTCCTGATTTGTAGCCGCACCATATTGAGCCACCACGTTTACAAGTCGCCCATATTGTTCTACAGGTGACCCTGCATTCCAATTATCGATTATATGTTGTTCAATTTCATGACTGCGACCTCTAATAGCGTCACAAGTTTCTTGTAACAAACTCATGGTATCTCCTTAACTAAATAATATGTTAAATGTATATTCTTTACGAACCCTAGTATACACATTATACTGCATAAACCGCGTTGCTTCAGCTACATAAATATACATCAAGCTCAAATGAATGTTAATTATTCATTATTAGTACTCTATGAGTGCTAACCAATGTATAGCCTTAGCTAATAATTATTTATCATTAGCTATTCTTTATTTGTCCTGTTAAATATGGTAATTTACCGCGGATTTCTCTTCCTCGTTCAAGATAGGATTCTAAAGCTTGACCTTCATCTTCTTGTGAAAGTATCTCTTTTACCCGTTTGATTTCGGATTCGATTTGTGAAAGACCTTCAATTACATTGTGTCTATTACCATAAATGATTTCACGCCACATAGATGGCAAACCACCGGCAACACGTGTACAATCTCTAAAGCCTCCTGCAGATAATTTCATGCGCAACTCGCCTAATTCATCACCACCGGAAACTTGAGTTAAAATGGATGCCAATAAATGTGGCATATGACTCACCATAGCTAAATACGCGTCGTGAGCATAGATATCGACAAATTCAATACGTGATCCTACAGCGCGTCCCATTTCAGCTAGTTCTTGAGCAACCTCTTCACTATATACTTCAGAGGCCTTATCCTCTAGTACAATCCAACCCATACCTTTAAATAGGTTTTTATGAGATACTTCGTAGCCACCCTTTTCAGAGCCAGCCATAGGATGAACAGACACAAAAATTGTCCCTTTCGGAATAGAATCATATACAGCTCGTACAAAGTTTTCCTTTGCACTAGATACATCAGTCACCACTTGTCCTGGTCTAAAAAGATGTGCCATTTCTGTAAATAGTCTTGCATTTGTATCTGGAGGCAATGAAAATACAACGATATCTGAATTTTCAATCAATGGTTCTACCTCAGTCCAAGCAGCTTTTACCACCCCATCCTGAATGGCCGCATCACAAACCGCTTGGCGACGAGCATACCCTACCACCTCATAATCGGTATAGGCCTTTAAAGCCTTCGCCAACGAACCACCTAATAGACCTAAGCCAATAATGCCTACTGTCTTACTCATATAAACCTGCTTTCACAAATAATTAGCCTTACACTCTCCAATGTAAGGCTAACTATATCTACAAACTACTAAAAGTATATTGAAATCGTGTAAATATAAGACTATGCCTCTATGAGGCGTCTATTTTTCCACTTCCCACTATACCAGCGATATACAAATAATAAACCTCGTAAAATTTCATCTACCGCCATGGCAATCCAAATGCCTACGAGCCCCCATTCCCAGTAAATTCCAAATAGATAGGACAATGGTACAGCACATAACCACATGCCAAAAATGCCTACGAGCATCGGCGTCCGAATATCCCCTGCTGCTTGTAAGCAGCCAACCATAACAATATTGACGGCACGACCTAACTCAAGAAAAATCTCAATCAGTAATACATTATGTGCTAACGATAGGATTTCTGGATCCGTAGTAAATATGGATAGTACAATATCACTGGTAATATAAAAGAACGTAGCCAGTCCTACACTAATGGCAATGGCTAACAACATAGAATGCCATACGCGATTTGTCACCTCAGCTTGTCGTTTAGCCCCCATCAGGTAACCCACAATAACTTGAGATGCATTTGCTAATGCTATGGTATATACATAGCAAAGCATGGCAATAACTGATACATACACCTTTGTATTAATAACAGCTAGCCCTAGGATGTTGACCATTTTCATAATCGTTGTCTGAGATAACTGATAACTTAAGGTTTCACCACCAGAGGGAACACTGATATTCAGTAAAGACTTAACCGTATGCCACGGGAATGGTTTTAAAAATTTGAAGCTCACCTCTAAAGTAAGCAACTTCTTAAAGGTATAGCCAATAATTACGAGGCCTACCAACTTAGATAACCAGGTAGAAATTGATACCCCTAGTACACCAAGGCTTGGTATGGGACCATGACCAAATATTAATACATAGTTAGTTGTGATATGGATAACATTCATAACTAACGCGATATACATAGTAACACGCGTTAATGAATGGCCTCTAAATACGGCAACCAGCGCATAATACATAGCCTGAATCGGTAATCCTGCGGCCACAATGGTCGTATATATCGACGTATCACTCATCGTTTCGGGAGGTATACCTAGCCATGTAAAAATCCATTCATGACAGGTGATAAAGAATACGGCCGCAACAGATGAAAATAAGAAGTTCAACACCAAACTGACCGTACATACCTCTGATAGCTTAGACTGATTTCGAGCCCCTAAATACTGGGCAATCAAAATCGTCGTAGCTGTACTCATAACAATGATGAGCATAATAAATATATTTAAAATTTGATTGGCATTAGCCACAGCTGCTACTGCTTGAGGAGAATAATGGCTCATCATCACTTGGTCTATATTACCTACTAACAGCTGTAGGAACACTTCGATAAATATAGGCCAACTCAAAGTCCAGATAGACAAGCTAATCCCTTTTTCATAAGACTTCATAGTATCCCCTTATATACTAATGTCAGATTTTATAGTATGCCCTTTATATACTAACGTCCAATTGCCTATCCCTTAAAAGAAAACGCCCTTAGCTTTTTCTTTAGTTTCTTGATCTGCAATAAATGGAATTCTAGTAGTTCTACCTTCTTTGGCCGCTACAATCTTTTTAAATGGGAATTCAAAGATTTCTCTATTCCAAGTATTTACAGCATCATTATACAACGTTCTAGCTGCAGTAATTTCTTTTTGTAAGTAAGAATTTTGTTGCATTGCATCACGAATTGTATCTTGGCTTTGTAATTCTGGATAATTTTCTATAGCTACGTTGAGGGCTCTTGTAGCCTTGTTAAGTTGTGCATTCACATCACTTCTAGATGCTTCAGAAAAATTACCACTTCTATACTTAGCAATATCTACAAGAATATCTTTATCTACTTCAATAGATTTTTCCACTAATTTAGCCGCATTGGAAAGAATCACCACACGTTGCTCCATATAATTGTCGATTTCAGAAGCAGCATTTTGGATTCTTTGTTCCATCATATTAAACTCTGAGCTAATTTGTTTTAATCTCCACCATGGATAAATTAGCACGATTGCACCAATAATGGATACCAGATACTTGTCAATAACTATGCCTAAAACGATACCAATAACACCGATAGCCATAAGAATAGTAGGTAACATTTTTTCAAAACCACTAGTTTCTACAGGGATTACCTTCGCAATAACATTTACATCTCTGCCTTCAGACATAATTTCCGGATTCATTTCGTCGAGTTGATTAGCCATTTTTAGTACCTCCACATTGTTCATAAATAGTATTTAATAAATCGTCGAGAGACTGATTTTGTCGATATAGTTTACCTGCCATAAAGTGATCATACGCAAAGGATCTATCCCTATTATCTTCAGATTTTTGATAATGATCTAAACCTTTAATATGGTTGAAATCATCTCCTGCGGATTGTATGTCGGTCACCTCTATAAATTCTTGTTTTGTTACAGGAACATACTCATCCCAGCGGACTGGCACATAATAGGTCCTACCATTACCCGCTCGTACAGGTACTTCATCTATGTGTTCAATCGCTCTATACGAATAGGCATCTACCTTAATCACTTCCGAGTCACCTTCATTTTTATGGTGACTAGTCTTAAGGATTGTTTTTACATTATTACGCTCCGACGCATCAGGGGGAACAAATAAATTGAGTCCCATTTTATTCGCTAGCATTTCTGTAATGTAATCATTATATTTGAAAGCATAAGATTTACCATAAATATAATCATTAGATGCCATCTGTTGATACACAGGAATTGCTAAAATTGGCAGGAATGAGAAATACATGTGATCAAAGTAACTACAGTTGTAATTAATGAACTTTTCTTTAATCTTTTCAAATGAAAAATCATAATATTGAGATGGCGATGTATCAAAATCCCAGTTTTGAGAGTTATCAGCTTTAATCTCATTAATTTTACATTCTTTGTTAAATATAAAATCATCGCCATACGGTGAGTTTTCAAAGATATCCTTGTAGTTGCTTTGTGCTAACGGCGTAAACAATACGCGGAATTCAACTTCATTATTTCGATCTAATGCATTAAATTGAGCATCAAACTCTTCATTGGCTAAGGCTTGGAAATTACCTCCGTCCTCCAATGAATCTTGCCCTTTCTTTCTAAGACTAGCAATGCCTTTCGCTAATCGACTCTTGGCACCACCAAAATTAAAGAATCCTTTTTCCGGTGGTTTTCTATGGAATGTTAAATTAGGTGCCGCATGATTACCATACACTAAAGATACTCTATTTGCATAATATGGACCAGGTTGTCGTACGACTGCACGTAGTGTTTCATTAACATCTCTAGTCTTCAAATTCCCATTAGAATCTACATACTCCTCTGTATAGGTAACATCTAATGTTCCTTCATAGGTATAGTCGTCCAGCCAGTGGATTATGCGCTTAAGAAATACAAAGGGATTTCCTAAAATCTCGCCAGACGCAATATCTAATGTGGAATGATTCACATCGCCTTTTTCTAAAAATCCATAATCTTTAACAAGTTGTTCATATCGTTCAATATTAAAGTTAGAATCCATATGAATAAAAGGAATCGCCTTTTTTAGGAGTTCCATAGTCATTTCACTATGAAAGAGATTATTCAAAGGCGACATCATCTCATAGCCTTCTTGACGCATTTGAGCTAAGGTCGCATCTAAGTCTTTAAGCTTTTCCTCAAGGCTCTTACTATTGGGCTTAATCCAGTACAGATATAAACCTACACATAGAACTAGAACTGCAATACAAATAATGATAGATACAATATCTACATGATCTTGTGAAAACTGATAGATACCATAAATAATGGCCCCTATACCGATAACAATATCAATCTTCTTAATAAGTCCAAATCGTTTATATGATGTATTCGATTGATCTCGATTCTCTGATACAGAAGTATATTTATCTATCAATACTTTATTGGCATCTATATCTACCTTGGATTGATCGACTAAATCTTGAAAGTACTCCTCGGTGACTTGCTGGAAGGCATCTTTTAACTCTTCCCGATAATACTTAAGCGGCTCTAGCAATGCTTCATTATATTCATTCGACACGTTACTCATTCCCTCTCCTTAATGAATCGTACAGTAAGTAATACATCTATACGTTTCCATTATGCCTCATATTCTGAAATAACAGCCTCTTATACTTATAAGCTTTCAAATTTTTACTTAATTATAAATATCCTAAATTATAAATTAGTATATCAATTAAGAAAACCTCCGTAAAGTAATAATACTATTTATAACACTTTAAGGTAATAATACTCTCCATTGCACTATAAGGGAAAACTACTATTCATAAAGGTATAAAGCAAAAACCCCTCTTTACTGGACATCCAGTAAAGAGGGGTACAGACCATAAATGATCCAATTTAAATAAGATTATTTAAATTGATTACAAAGGCTATCGAATAGCGCTTGATCTGGTTTTACAACGTCTTCAGTTAATGGACGAGGATGTGGACCACCATTTGCTGCAGCCATAGCTTTTTCGAAGGAAGGTTTAGTAGTATCTTGGTAGATAAGACCAGTAACCAAACCATTTGTTTCACCCAAAGTTTTAAGTGCTGCTGCACGATCTGTTGGGTCGTAACCTTCTGGCAATGCAACTAAGTGTTCTTTGAACCAGTCATAGCTGTTGTGTTTATTATATGTAACACATGGGCTGAATACGTTAATGAAGGAGAAGCCTTCATGATCCATTGCTTGTTGAATCAAATCAACAAGTTCTGCACGGTTAATCATGTAACCTTGTGCTACGAATGTAGCACCTGCAGCGATTGCAGTTTCACAAACGGACAATGGAGATTCGAATGCCCCACGAGGAGTTGTTTTTGTAACAAAACCGATATCAGAACGAGGGGATGCTTGACCTTTAGTCA
>NZ_UQYC01000073.1 GCF_900545205.1 uncultured Veillonella sp.
AGAGCATGGACATGAAGGAAATCCTGAAATCGGGGATTGAACAGGCATTACAAGATACGATTAACAGTGGTGGCTTACCAGCTGGTGAATATCCAGAAATCGTTCTCGAAGTGCCACCTCAAAAAGAATTCGGTGATTTTTCTACAAACATTGCGATGCAATCCGCTCGTGTAGCTCGTCAAAATCCTCGTGCTATTGCTGAGGCTTTGATTAGCCATATGAATTTTGATTGGCTTGAACGCGCTGAGGTTGCTGGTGCAGGTTTCATCAATTTCTTCTTGAAATCCGATATGGTGTACGACACATTGAAAGCCATTTTGAATGCTGGTGATCAATATGGTGTACAACCATTGCGTGCGCGCGATACGATTCAAGTTGAATATGTAAGTGCGAACCCAACAGGTCCTTTGCATGTAGGTCATGGTCGTGGTGCTGCATACGGTAGTGCTCTTGTCAACTTGTTGCGTGCAGCAGGTTACAACGTACAATCTGAGTACTATATCAATGATGCGGGTAACCAAATCGATAACATGGCTATCTCCATTGAGTACCGTTTCCAAGAGTTGCAAGGTGCTATATTAGTATTCCCACCTAAGCGCAACGAAGACGGCTCCATGCCTGACTTTGATATTCCAGAAGGGGCTCTCGTATTCCCTGAAAATGGCTACCGTGGTCCTGATATTATCGAGACTGCAAAAGCTATTGCAGAACGCGAAGGCTTCGATAAATTAAATGCTATGAACGAAGCTGATCGTGTAGCATTGTTTAAAGAAGAGGGCTTAAAAGAAAAATTAGCTCGCTTAGAGGAAACATTAAGCAATTTCCGTGTTACTTTCGATAATTGGTTCTCTGAACGTACTGTTCATGAAGCTGATGAAATTCATCACTCCGTAGAGGCGTTAAAGGCTCTTGGCAAAGTGTATGAAAAAGACGGTGCATTGTGGTTGAAATCTACTGACTATGGCGATGATAAAGACCGCGTAGTTATTCGTGATAATGGAGTTCCTACATATTTAGCGGCAGATATTGCATACCACCGCAATAAATATGATCGTGGCTTCAAAGAAATGATTGATATTTGGGGCGCTGACCATCATGGTTATGTATGCCGTGTAAAAGCTGCTATGGCTGCTTTTGGGTATGACCCAGATAAACTAACAGTATTATTGTTACAAATGGTAGCATTGTTCCGCGATGGACAACTCGTTAAATTATCTAAACGTAGCGGTGATAGCGTTACATTAGATGAATTGATTGAAGAGGTTGGCGTAGATGCATCTCGTTACTTCTTCTTGATGCGTTCTCTAGATAGTCAACTTGATTTCGATATTAACTTGGCTAAATCTCGTAGCAATGATAACCCAGTATATTATATCCAATATGCTCATGCTCGTATTCACAGCATTTACAACCAAGTGCGTGAAGCAGGCATTGCATTTGGTGATTATAGTGAAACTGATTTCACAACGCTTACAAGTGAAATGGAATTAGAATTAATTAAAAAATTAGCTGAATATCCAGAAGAGGTCGTTCAATCTGCCGAACATCGTGCACCACATCGCATTGCTCGTTACTTATTCGATTTGGCAAGCATGTTCCATTCCTTCTACCGTCAAGGTCGTATCATTGGCGTAGATCCAGCGTTGCAACAAGCTCGTCTAGGATTAATCACAGCGATTGCCCTCGTACTTCGTCAAGGCTTGGGTATTTTAGGTATTTCTGCTCCGGAAAAAATGTAATAGGTGGGAGGCATCATGGCAACTAAGTATATTTTCGTAACTGGCGGCGTTGTTTCTTCTCTTGGTAAAGGGATTACAGCAGCATCCTTGGGTCGCTTGCTTAAAAACCGCGGTTTCAATGTAACGATTCAAAAATTTGACCCATACATTAATATTGACCCTGGTACGATGAGCCCTTACCAACATGGTGAAGTATTCGTAACAGATGACGGTGCTGAAACTGACCTTGATTTGGGTCACTATGAACGCTTTATCGATATTAACCTTAGTAAACGTTCCAACATTACAGCGGGTAAAGTGTACTGGTCTGTAATCAATAAAGAACGTAAAGGTGATTACTTGGGCAGCACTGTACAAGTAATTCCACACATTACAAATGAAATTAAACAAAATGTATACCGCGTAGGTAAAGAGGATAATGCTGATGTAGTTATCACTGAAATCGGCGGTACTGTAGGTGATATTGAAAGCTTGCCATTCATGGAAGCTATCCGCCAAGTGAAAAAAGAAGTAGGCCGTAACGATGTACTTTATATTCACGTAACATTGGTGCCTTATATCAATGCTGCAGGCGAATTAAAAACTAAACCTACACAACATAGTGTAAAAGAATTACGCAGCATCGGTATTCAACCAGATATCTTGGTATGCCGCAGTGAAAAACACATTTCTGATGAAATGAAAGAAAAACTTGCTTTGTTCTGCGATGTAGAACCAGAAGCAGTTATTGAAAACCAAACTTGCAGCTCCATCTATGAAGTGCCATTGATGATGCAAGACCAAGGTCTTGATGACATTGTTATCAAAAAATTAGGTCTTGAAGAACGTCCTTGCGATATGACTGAATGGAAAGAAATGGTTCATAAAATCTTGAATCCAAGCAAAGACATTACAGTTGCCATCGTTGGTAAATATGTAGCATTACACGATGCGTATTTATCCGTAGTGGAAGCATTAGATCATGCAGGTATCGCTACAGGTACTAAAGTGAACCTTCGCTGGATTGACTCTGAAGAACTTGATGATACATCTGTAGACCCTAAAGAAGTATATGAAGGTATTGATGGTATCGTTGTACCTGGTGGTTTCGGTTCCCGCGGTGTAGAAGGTAAAATCCGTACAATCCAATACGCTCGTGAAAACAATGTTCCATTCCTCGGTCTATGTCTTGGCATGCAATCTGCAGTAATGGAATTTGCTCGCAATGTATGTGGCATGGAAGGCGCTACATCTAGCGAATTCGACGAAAATGCTAAATACAAAGTAATCGATTTGATGAGTGATCAAGTTGATGTAGATAAAAAAGGCGGCACAATGCGTCTTGGTATCTATCCATGTAAAGTGGAAGCCGGTACAAAAACTCATGAAGCTTATGGTAAAGATTTGATTTATGAACGTCATCGTCATCGTTATGAGTTCAACAATGAATACCGTCAACAATTGACTGATGCTGGTCTTGTTATCTCCGGTACATCTCCAGATGGTCGTTTAGTTGAAAGTATCGAAGTGAAGAACCATCCATTCTTTATCGGTACACAAGCTCACCCAGAACTTAAATCTCGTCCGAATAATGCGCATCCACTATTCCGTGGCTTCGTAGACGCAATTTTAGAACTTAAAAAATAGAGAATAGAAATGGGATCCATTTTATCCATTATAGGTATCTTTATATTAGCTGCTCTCAAGCTAGAGCAGTTTGTATATGGTAAATCTGGTAAAGAACAGTCTACAACAGGTCATATAGCGCGACGTGGGCTCGCTAATATAGCAGGCTTAATCGCCTTTGATCATTCTACGGTGAATAGTAAATCTGTTGTAGTAAAGAAAAAGAAGAAAGATGCTCAGAAATGAGCATCTTTCTTCTTTTTTTATTTATATCGAAAAAAGTTGGAAAAATATATCGATAAATTTAAAAATAACACTTGCAATATTGAATGATATTTGTTATTATATAGACAAAGATAGATATAGATTTGGTGATAAGTACACCGATAATAATATAACTGTTACATTTGAACTCAATGAAGGAGGACATAACATGTCTATTATTGGTAAAAAACTTCCTGAATTTACTCTAGATGCTTTCAAAAAACCTGAATTAGTAAAAGTTAGTACTGCAGATGTATTGGGCAAATGGTCCATCTTCGTATTCTATCCAGCAGACTTCACATTCGTTTGCCCTACAGAATTAGAAGACGTACAAAACTCCTATGCAGAGTTGAAAGAACTAGGTTGCGAAGTTTACTCCGTATCTTGTGACTCTGAATTCGTTCACAAAGCATGGTCCGATGCTTCTCCAAGCATTAATAAAATCGAGTACTACATGTTAGCGGATAAAAAACATGAATTAGCTGACTTCTTCGATGTATTCCAAGAAGAATCCGCTATGGCTTACCGTGGTACGTTCGTAGTAGATCCTGAAGGTTTCGTTCGCACAGCTGAAATCCATGACATGGGTATCGGCCGTTCTGCTGAAGAATTGGTTCGTAAAGTACAAGCGGCTCAATTCGTAGCAAAACATGGTGACCAAGTGTGCCCTGCACGTTGGAAACCAGGTAAAGACACATTGAAACCAGGTCTTGATCTCGTAGGTAAAATCTAATTTAGAAATCAACCTAAAACGCTAGAATAATCTAGACAACTCCTCAAATGACAAAACGGGCGCGCATCGTTTTCCTGACGATACGGTAAGTCCCAATACCTGATGAACCCTCTCCAATTCATCATGGTAAACCTCATATAACAAACTACAAACTATACGCAAAAGGACTGGCCTTCGGGCTGGTCCTTTTGTGTTATATACCTATTTTTATATACTTAGAATTGTGTATTGATTTTAATCTATTTAGAGGTAATAGATTAGAAAAAGCTTTGCTAGAAATAAAGTAAAATATCGTATAAACCTTATATCTTGAAGGTTTTTTAATATCCCTTTATGAAAGTAGGAAATAAGTTCTTGCATTTTTGAATTTAGTAGTCTATAATGAAATTAATTCCTAGTGATACACAAGGTTTTATAAATAGAGTAGGATAAGTGCTTTATAGCATGGGGTGTGTTAGCACTAACTTTTACAAAGAGAGGCAAGATATATGAGGATTTCCACAAAAGGTCGCTATGCATTGATGGTTCTCATCGATTTAGCAGAGCAGGGTCAAGATAAACCGGTTTCCTTGCGATCCGTTGCAGAACGACAAGGTATATCTGAGAAATACCTTGAGGGGATTGTGGCTCGTTTGGGTGCCGCTAACCTAGTGGATAGTATTCGTGGCAAATACGGAGGCTATCGCTTATCTAAAAGCCCTAAAGAGTATACTATTATTGAAATTTTGCTCGCCACGGAAGAGTCCATGGCTATCATCTCTACTCTTGATGAAGGGGTGAGTACTGATACAGTAATCAACGAACGTACTGTTGGTTTCTGGGCAGGATTACAAAACTATATTCATGATTATTTAGAAAACGTAACTCTTCAAGATGTAATTGATGGAACTTACGCTAAGCTTGATACAAAATATGACAATTGGGATGGTTCTATTTAATAAGGAGTAACTATTATGTCTAATATTGCAAAATCTTTCGTTGAATTAATTGGTAAAACACCTTTGTTGGCAGCTACACGTTTTGGTAAAAAATATGGCGCAGATGCAAATATTTTTGCTAAATTGGAATACTTTAATCCAGGTGGCTCTGTTAAAGATCGTATTGCTGCAGCAATTATTCAAGCAGCTGTTGAATCTGGTGAATTACAACCAGGTGGTACAATCGTAGAAGCTACATCTGGTAACACTGGTATCGGTTTATCCGCTGTTGGTGCTGCTCTTGGCTATAAAGTTGTAATCGTAATGCCAGAAACAATGTCCATCGAACGCCGTAAATTGATGCTTGGCTATGGTGCTCAACTCGTGTTGACTGATGGCTCTCTTGGCATGAAAGGTGCTATTGCAAAAGCTAAAGAAATCGTAACAGCTACAGCTGGTGCCATCGAGGCGGGTCAATTCGTAAATCAAGCAAACCCAGCAATTCACTATAAAACAACTGGTCCTGAAATCTGGCAAGATACAGATGGTACAGTAGATATCTACGTAGCTGGTGTTGGTACAGGCGGTACTTTGACTGGTGCAGGTCGTTATTTAAAAGAACAAAACCCTGACGTAAAAATTGTGGCTGTTGAACCAACTGATTCCCCAGTATTGTCCAATGGCAAACCTGGTCCTCACAAAATCCAAGGCTTAGGCGCTGGCTTCATTCCTGATACTTTAGATACTTCTATTTATGATGAAGTAATCCAAGTAACTAATGATGATGCATTTGCTACATCTCAAGCATTTGGTCATACAGAAGGTATCCTAGTTGGTATTTCCTCTGGTGCTGCTCTTTGGGCTGCTCAAGAATTGGCTAAACGTCCTGAGAATAAAGGCAAAAACATCGTAGTAATTCTTCCTGATACAGGTGAACGCTACTTGTCCACTGCATTATTCCCAGAAGTATAATAGAATATGATTGGTGAAAGCTGTGAATATGCTTTCCTAATAGAGCAAAGCCCCTCGGTAGAGGGGCTTTTTCTAATGTTACAATTTTATATAAGAAAAAGGAGCTACTAGGTAGCTCCTTTTTTGTTATGGTATGTATTTAGTTGTTATTATCTACCGTTTTTAACGATATTGTCCATCCAGTTGAATAATTCGTCTAAATCGTAGTCGCCAGAATGGTCTACATCAAATGGTGTTGCCATATCTACGTTGTAACCAAGGTTTTGAGCACGTGTACCTACGATCAATGGGATAGCTACGGATGTATTGCTATCAGCTGTACCATAGCGGATACGATAGTAGCGTGCATTTGTCGCTGCTGGAGAACCGAGATAGTTCATGGGGTTCATCATAGTAACGATTTTAGCATTTTCTACGTATACATCTTGGTTAGGTGTTGTATCGTGTAATGCAGCAGTAATTGTAAAGTGATTATTATCTGTTGAACTTGTACCGAATAAGTTGTTCTCGCCAGAGTCATTAGAACGGGAATCGAATGCACCTGGTGCTTTAGAACGGCTTACAAATTGGTTGTAAGCTTCCCAGTTAATGTCTTTGATTGCACCTGTTTTGCCATCTCGTACAAGGTATGTATGTTTAGATAAATCAGTACCTTTAGCTTGTGCTTTATTAGCTGCATCAATGATGAAAGCTTTCACATAATTTTTGAAAGTACCATTGCCATTCTTATCTAGTTTCAATACACGACCCATAGCATCATGCAATTGTAAATTATTTACATATTCAGGGAAGTGTTCACTAAGTAAGTTGGAGTATGCTACATCATCAGCATTCAAGTTCACACGTTGCATTGTGCGTTGTAGCGGTGCTGTGTTACCAACTACATTGGCTTGAGGCAATTCGCCTTGGCCCATTGTTACTTTATTGAAAGAAGTGATACCTTTATAGCTCCATTCATACGCCATATCAGCCGCATCAAGGTTTGTAATAGGTGCATAGGCAGAAACTGCATATACATTGGTTGCTGCTGTAGCAGCACCTAATGCTTGTAAATATGGTTGGAAGTCGGAGTTATTACCAGCAGCACCTTGTAACAAGGATACGGCACCACCAGCACTTGTACCGTTTGTGATAATACGGTTTGCATTACCTGGCATTGTGGAGTCGTTAGCATGTAAGTATGCTGTGGCAGCTTGTAAGTCAACGATTACAGCTGGAGCTTTACCGATGAAGTTGCCATCGGATGCTTTGTTTGTTCGACCACGTGTAGCTGGGGAAGCTACTACATAACCACGAGATAATGCGTAAAGAACACTGTTAGGTTTGCCATTCTCAACTTTAGGTGTCATAGCTTGGCTTGGCATGTAACCACCTACTGCATTTGGCATAAAGATAGGGGCTGTTTGTGTATTGTAACCATTTACAGTGCCATTATTAAAGTACTCTTCCGGTACATAGATATTCATGTACTGTTGATCGATATCGATAGGATTAGCCACGTAAGGGATATATTCGAAGGCACGATATTTGATTTCCTTATTATCTACTGTAGTAGACAGGGACTCATAATTTTTCGCATCGAATGCAAGGCTAATCTTTGCAGAAGAATCAGCTTGCAATGGTGGTTCCATTGGCTGAGATAGAATATTTTTCTCTTCTGTTACAGCAGAACCCTTTGTGGAAGCTTCATTACGAGCATCTACATAGGATTGAGGCAACTTGCTTTCTTGAGCTTTAGCAGCAGCTTCAGCTTTAGCCTTAGCTTTTGCTTCTGCCTCAGCTTGAGCTTTAGCAGCTGCTTCAGCTTCGGCTTTAGCTTTTGCCTCAGCCTCAGCTTGTGCTTTAGCCTTAGCCTTAGCCTTAGCTTCTGCCTCGGCTTTAGCTTTTGCCTCAGCCTCAGCTTGTGCTTTAGCCTTAG
>NZ_UQYC01000074.1 GCF_900545205.1 uncultured Veillonella sp.
TCATTATTTGTTGTCGTTACATTTAAGTAACTTTGAATTATGGTTGGTTTTGACTATGTCAAAACCCGCACTCTGGCATATGTTCAATCATATGATTGATTACCTATCATTGTTCAGTTTTCAAAGATCTGTTACGTTAGTTCTAAGCCCTAACGACTTGTATAGTATATCAATCTAATCTTAAATCGTCAACCTCTTTTTCAAAGATTTTTTCAACTTATTTTTGATTGATTTTATACATACAATCATAACCAAATACTCTATGAATAGAGATAGAAAACTCACAAACCGAAGTTTGTGAGTTTTAATTTGGTGACTCACCCGCGACTCGAACGCGGGACACCCTGATTAAAAGTCAGGTGCTCTGCCAACTGAGCTAGTGAGTCATGTTGGCAGGGGTGGCTGGGATCGAACCAGCGCATAACGGAGTCAAAGTCCGTTGCCTTACCACTTGGCGACACCCCTACAGTGATTATGATGTGTAGGTTATGGGGTGAGTAGTGGGGATCGAACCCACGCGTAACGGAGCCACAATCCGCCGTGTTAACCGCTTCACCATACCCACCACCTTGTAGGTATCGAAGACGTTGTCTTCGTAACAAAGAGAATTATATCTGTTCTAGAGATTTGTGTCAACACCTTTTTCTCAATTTCATTTAACTTTTACAAATAAAATAAAAAAGTGCGTTATCCCTAATATAAACTCTTTCTCCTCATAAAATAAGGAAGCACATTCATAAGTTATACCTTACGAATGGTGCTCCCCTATTATACATATTATTTACTTAGTTGGCAAATAGTTTTTTACAAAATTTGGCAAAGCAAATGCAGCCTTTTGAATTTCAGCATTATAGTACTTAGTTTCAAAGTTTTGTTCACGATTTGGTGTCCATGTTAATGGGTCAAATGTTTTGGAACCCAATGTGAAGCAATGCATACCTGCAGGATAAATTGGAATAAATGCAGTATACAAACGCGCAATTGGGAAGTGATTATTTACGTAACCAAACACTTTTTCAACAAGCGATTGATGCAACATAGGAGATTCTGTTTGTTGTACAAATAAGCCATCTTTTTTGAGCGCTTTTAATGTATTCTTATAGAACTCTTCAGTAAACAAACCTTCACCAGGACCAATTGGGTCGGAGCAGTCTACGATAATTACATCATAGTAATCTTCTGCTTCTGCCATGAAACCAATACCATCACCAATTTTTACAGTTAATTTAGGATGGTTTTCAATCATAGCTTTAGCAATAGTTGGTAAATATTGTTTAGCAAGCTCTACAACTTTACCATCGATTTCAACCATTGTTACTTCTTTAACACAGTCGTGACGTACACATTCTCTAGCTACGCCACCATCACCGCCACCGATGATTAATACACGTTCAGGATTTGGATGTAAAAACAATGGAACATGACTCATCATTTCATGGTAGATGAACTCTTCACGCTCAGACGTTTGGAATACACCATCTAATGCGAGCATCGTACCGTACTCTTTAGATTTAAACACTTCAATTTTTTGGAACTCAGATTCACCAGAGTATAATACCTCTTCTGCTTCAGCGCTAAGACGTAAATGAGGAGTTTGTTCCTCTGTAATCCATTGACTCATGTAGTACCTCCTACTTTTATACTACAATACGCACCGCAGATGATTGCGATGCGTATGTATATTACGTTAATTGCTCTGTTTCTTAATCTTTACGACTAATATAACAGAAACCGCCACCTAAAATAGTGTCTTTCATCCAATTTGCTAACGAGAAATCACGGATTTCACCTTCATCAAAGATGCCACAGCGAATATCATCGCCATCCATAAATATCTTGTGAATTGGAACCCAATGCCATGTATAAAGAGCTTTTTCTTTACCCTTATGACGATTCAAAAATGCTACAGGCACATCTTGCGCCAATGCATCATGAATAAACTGAGCTGCAGCCTCCACCTCTACACGAGATGCGCAGAACGGAGATACATTCAACATATGTACATCATAAGATAGGCCTTTATCCTCCAGTAAACGAGTAAGACCACGTTCCATCCATTGAGTTTTATAAACACCACCACCAAAGCGTGGCTTTACATATTTCCAAACTAAGTTCATCCGTTCTAAAGCAAGCGTTTGATCGGATGTGGTTTCCAGATCTAATAAGCCATCCCTAAACAGCGAATAACCCAATACTTGTGATGCCGACGTGGGACCACAACCAGACAAGCGTTGCCACTCATCAGTGAACCATTCTTGGTCATACCCATATGATGTTTTACCATTTACATCAATATATAGCCATTCTGGATGTTTAATAGATACATCATTCATGAGATTAACCTTCGATTACTTCAACAGTTTCCATGATGGCACCTTGGTGAATACCATCAACTACGTCCATACCTTCGATTACTTTACCGAATACAGTGTGTACACCATCCAAGTGAGGTTGTGGTTCGTATACGATAAAGAATTGGCTACCACCAGTATTAGGACCACGGTGAGCCATAGACAATGCACCACGTTCATGTTTATGTGGGTTGCCAATCAATTCATCTTTAATTGTGTAACCAGGGCCACCTGTACCATTGCCATTAGGACAACCGCCTTGAGCTACGAAGCCAGGAATTACACGGTGGAAACGAAGGCCATTATAGAAACCTTTGTTAATCAAATCAATAAAGTTTTGTACTGTACCAGGAGCTTCTTTATCAAATAATTCAATTACAATATCGCCGCCGTCAGCCATATGGATTTTTGCTTTTTTCATTGTTCAGGTACCTCCAAAATTGTACGCAACACATGTGCTGCTAATATAAAACCTGCCACTGGTGGCACAAAACTACATGTACCAGGGCTTGTTGCTTCGCCTCGGAATTGTGGTTTTGTCGGTTTTTCTGTAGAAAATAAAACTAATTGCTTTTTTATGCCCCGTTTTTTGAGCTCCCGACGCATAACGCGCGCCAAAGGACATGTATGAGACTTATTGATATCAGCAATCATAAGTTTTTCAGGGTAAAAGCGATTGCCGCCGCCCATACAAGAAATAACAGGGATGCTTTCCCGTTGACACACCTCAATAATATTAAGTTTTGCCGTTACCATATCGATGGCATCGATTACATAATCAACGTTCAAGCTTTGAATAAATCCAGGGTAATTTTCCTCAGTATACATAATATCATGAGTTTCTATCACTACATCTGGATTAATAGAAAGTGCTCGTGCCTTTGCTACCTCTACCTTACGCTCTCCAATTGTGTCATGAGTCGTAATCATTTGGCGATTTAAGTTACTTGGTGCAATAGAGTCGCCATCGATAAGAACGATGCGTCCCACACCAGCTCGAACTAATACCTCAAGGGCACCGCCACCAACGCCGCCAACACCAAAGAGAGCCACAGACGTATCTTTTAAGGTTTTGATTTTATCAGGACCAACTAGCCACTCTAAACGAGTTAACATATATTCCATTAGTATTTACCTGCTGGAATAATTTCTGTCCAATACCCGTCTGGATCGGCAATAAAGTAAATGCCCATGTCAGCATTTTCATAAGCTACAACGCCCATCTCTTTATGCTTTTTAAGAGCTGCTTCGTAGTCATCTACATAAAACGCTAAATGGAATTCATTGTCCCCTAAATTATAAGGGCGATCCCAGTCGCGCAACCATGTAAGTTCTAGTTCATGCGCTGTGTATGGACTTTTTAAATATACAAGAGTGAAAGCACCACTTGGATCTTCCAAACGGCGAGATTCCTCAAGTAACAAGGCCTCTTTATAGAATGCTAAACTCTTATCAAGATCCTTAACATTTATATTATTATGAGCAAATGAAAACTTCATAGGACCTCCTTAATTAATTCCAGTATGTTTTTGTAGGAATTCTCCTCTTTTAATAGTATCACATTTGACAATTCTATAGCTAGTTAATAACAAATTTTGCCGTACTACCATCGTCACCACGTGTGACCTCTAAGTGGGCCGGTATACGAGTCTTTAATTCAGGTACATGGGAAATCATGCCGATAAGACGACCTGATGATTGTAATTTCACCAGTGTTTCCATGGCGAGTTCCAATGTATCAGGATCAAGTGTACCAAAGCCTTCGTCGATAAACATCGTATCCATATGAATACCACCTGCATAACTTTGGATAACATCCGCAAGACCTAAGGCAAGTGCCATAGAGGCCAAGAATGTTTCACCACCAGACAAGGTATTCGCAGGTCTTGATTGACCGGTGAAAGCATCTATAACTGCCAGATCGAGGCCTTGTTTGCCCCGTCCACCACCAGTATAGTCAGAACGTTCCAAGGAATAGCGATTACGACTCATCGTTTGAAGTCGTAAATTAGCTGCATATACGACTTCATCTAAAATAGCTCCCAATACATAGCGCTCAAAGGTTACATTTTTGAACCCTTGTTCACCGCCATTTGCCAAGTCATTTAGGCGACTTAAGAAAGTCACTTCCTCACGGGCTTCTCCCATAGCTTGTTCAAGTGTTTCTAGAGAAACTAGTGTCGTTTCAATATGTTTCGTTTCTCTATCCCAAGCCGCAAGAGAACCCACTAAATCATCACGCTGTTCTACTGCTGCATCATATACTTCATTGGAAACGGTATCACTTGGCTTCACTACAGATTGAGCATGCTTCAATGCCGCATCATATACAGCTTGAGCTTTATTGAAAGCCTCGTCCAATGCATGTAGTTCAGTTCTAAACGTATCTAAAGCCTTATAATCATCCAACGCATCTATAAAGTCATCTTCAGATAAAGAAATCGATTGCAATGATTCTACATAGTCTTTATTGAGTACATCAAGATTTTTTTTGTCTTCCTGCACTTGGGCAAATAAGGTTTCTAGACGTCCCCGTTTAGCATTGAGCACTTCTCTAGCAGAATCTAGATTTGCTTTACAAACTTTCACCTGTTCATCGTAGTCTGCAAGCTCAGATACCAATGATTCTATCTCTTTATGCCATGCAGCTACATCCGTAGTTGGCAAACTTTCAGAAAGAGCATCAATTTTAGCCTGTACCGTACTAATCTGAACCTCTAAATTGTGCAAGTTATCAAGTAATTCCTTATGAGCCGTCTCCAGTTTCGCTAGTGTATCTTTAGCCGCACTAAGGTCCCCCTCAGTATTAGCTATAGTGTTGCTCAGTTGTTCAGTGTCGCTACGCAAGGTTGTAAGCTGTTCCATTTTGGATAACAAGTCATGTTGAATAGAAGCAAAAGCCTCTTCTGAAAAACTCTCAATAGATGACTTCAACTGAGAAACTTGGTCTTTAATTTGCTGATCTAACTCATGTAGACGAAGAGCTAACGTTTCTTTCTGACCAATTTCACTAGCTTGCTTTTGTAACTCAAGATCACGCACGGCACGAGCCTCTTCTATCTCCTCTTTAGTGGGATATAACTCAGGCTTGGCTGCCAACTGTGGATGCTCTGTAGAGCCGCATACTGGACAAGGTTCGTTATCTACGACTAAATGAACGAGTTCAAAGGCACGCCCTTCTGCCATCAAATGTTCTAACCGTTCAAGCTGCACCTTTGAATTCTTTACGAATTCATCAAGCGTAGCTAATGCCTTATCTTTAGCATCGATATCATTTTGAACCTTCTGTTTCTCAGCAACCAATTCAGAATATCGTTGCAAATGACTTAACTGTTCTTGGATACGAGAAATAGAGTCTAACGCTTTGCTATTACCTTGTAACTGCTGCCTGTCCGCAACTAACTTAGCCTCTAAATCAGCTACTGTCTTATGCTGTGCCTGTAACGCAGCTTCGCTTTTCTCACGGTCCTTTGTCAGTAAGTTACTCTTTAATGTGCTCAGTTCCTTATTTAGCACTGCTAACTCATTAAACTTTTCTGATTGCTGTTCCATTTGGGCAAGCGTAGTTCGCTTAGCTTGCATAGTTTCAGCTTGAGCTTCTAATACTGCATGAGCCTCTATACATTTAGACTCATATTGAGTTGCACTGTCTACATTTTTTTCAGCCTCTGAAAGTGACGTTTCCAAGGTTTTTAACACCGACTGCTTATCAGTAAACTGTTTATATAACTCAAAGCTTGGCGTTAAAGAGGTAAGGAACTGAACCTTTTCACGTAAGCTAGCACGCTCCGCTTCTCTGGCTTTCACGAGGTCTAATTTAGAGATAGCCTCTGCAAGAGATTGTTGTGCTTGGTTATATAAGGCCCACTCATTTCGCAACGTATTGAACTGCTCCACTACAGTTACAGCTTTATCACGCTCAATAACAAGAGCATCTCGGTGTGGCTCTCTATGTTTCAACAGATCTCGTACATGTTCAATGGTTAGTACGGGTATGTCTTCGTCATGTGGAATGGATTGCAGCAATGCATTCTGTTTTGTTAGATTTTCTTCAATCCCTGCTTTTGCGTCATCATAAGAAGCTTTTAGAGCATCTTGTAATCTTCGATATAACTCGGTTCTAAAGAGTGTATGTAATAACTCCTCCCGTTCACTAGTGGAGGCTACTAGTAATTTTCGGAATTCTCCTTGCGGCAAAAGAACCACCTGTAAGAATTGATCCTTACGAAAGCCTATGATTCTTTGAATCGTATCGCGAATAGCCGCTGCAGAGGTGGCAATGACCTTCCATTCCCCATCTTTCATTTCGTAAACAGTAGCACTAGCATTCTGCTCACGCATACCAGTACCGCGCTTCTTTGCTACCAATTGTTTTGGCAGTCTTTCAACACGGTACTGAGCATCACCGATAGCAAAGGAAAAATCTACCCGCGTCATACGATCAGGTTCTGCAAAGTCACTGCGAATTGCATCTGTTTTACGCACCTCTCCACTAGGCTCACCATATAAGGCATACACCATGGCATCTAGTATAGATGTTTTACCTGCCCCCGTAGGACCAGAGATGAGGAACATAGAATGGTCTTGAAGCTCGTTAAAGTCCAAGGTAACCGAGTCGCGGTATGGACCAAAGGCTTCTATAGTTAAAGATATAGGCTTCATTTAGTCCTCCTTTAGAATTCGGTCCCATACAGAGTTGATGTATTGTTGTTCTCGCTCTGTTAATGGTTCTTTCCATACAGTTTCGGCAAATTGGTTAAACAATTCACGTTCGTTTAACTCTTTAAATACAGCTTCATCCATATCTGCCATAGGCGTTGCTACTCGACCAACTAAATCAATGGTCATACAGCGATGATACACTTGGCGCAATTTAGCCATCCCATCCATAATAGGCATCGTATCTAGCAAACGGGCTTGCACATAATCATCTTTATGCTTAGCCTGTAATTCCTTATTGTTTAACAGGTCTTCAAAATAACCTTCTAAAATCACTACGTCACGTTTCGCCTCTACAGGAATGGTGCTAATATCTACGTTACCTTTTTTATCCATATCTATGATGGTAAAAGACTTCTTCTGCGTATGCTCATCAAAGGAATATTTTAAAGGCGATCCGCTATAGCGAATATAGTCTGCCCCCATCCGTTGCGGGCCATGCAGATGTCCAAGGGCTGTATAGTGAAAGTCCTTAAAGACTTGTGGGCTTACTTGTTCACTACCGCCTACAGATAGTGTGCGCTCAGAACCACCTACTTCACCGCCCATTACAAAAGCATGACTAATGGCAATGCTGCGCCTCCCCTTTGGCACTTGTTTGTACAAGTAGTCACTCCATGCCTTGATTTTTTTCATTCTCAACAAATTTCGTTATAAAATATT
>NZ_UQYC01000075.1 GCF_900545205.1 uncultured Veillonella sp.
TACATATGGTACACCGCGGTATTTGTCCGCTTCTGCCAAGATAGCATGGATGCTACTTGGTGTTTCGCTCTTCGTAATATTATTTAATTTAATATTTTTGCCAGTAATGGATTGACCTGCGATACGACGAGACGTCGCATTGCTGTTTGTGAAAGCGGATTTCGTCGCTACTGCTTTAGTCGCCGCATTTTGAGTCAATACTGCCTTCGTAGAACGAGGAGCACTCATCAACGCATTATACGTAGCAGGACCTACGATACCGTCCACTGGTAAACCACGATCTTGTTGGAACAGACGAACTGCCCATTTCGTTTCTTTACCATATACACCATTTTTATCTGTAGCATTATAACCGTGTTTAATTAGTTGTTGTTGAACCGCTGTAACACTTTTGCCCTTATCACCATATTGTAATGTTGTTGCACCTACCATGGCTGTTGTGGCACACACAAAAGTTAATGTTAATGCCGTTATTTTAACCTTACTATATTTTGACTTCATATGCTTCCTTTCCAAAAACTTTTAAAGTAAGTTATTTATTCAAAATATACTAACCGTCTATTTATTTGCATTCACAAATACAGCTAGTCTTCTTTGCTTTTGTTAGTATAAGTCTCAGGTGCCATAAACACATCGGCACTACTAGGTCCAAGTAATGGAGCCTCTTCATGCTCATCAAAGTTTATAGCTGACTTAACCCAATACAAAGGCCGTTGCTTCACCTCTTCAAAAATACGACCTACATACTCGCCAATAATTCCCAGTCCGACGAGTTGAATCCCACCAATGAACAAAATTGATACGCCCAAGGTTGTCCATCCATTCAAGGCTTGACCCGTAAGATATACATACAAGAGATGTAATATAAGCAAGAAGCTTAACCCACCACATAGTACACCGACGTACAAAGCAGCCCGTAAAGGAACTCTTGAAAAGGCGGTTACCCCATCGAGAGCAAATCGTATCATTTTGCGCACACTAAACTTTGAGACCCCTGCAAAACGAGGTGGCGCTACAAAGTGCAACTCAGCTTGTCTATACCCTAAGGCACCGACAATACCGCGCAAGAAACGACCATGTTCTCTAAACCGTTTCAACGTGCCCAATGCTTTACTATTCATGAGACGGAAATCAGATCCACCTTCAACAATAGGAACATCAGCCATTTTGTTCATTAGTTTGTAATAATACTTAGACGTGAAAGATTTAGCCCAACTAGCATCTTCAGTTGAATCACGTATGGTGCGCACCACGTCATACCCCGACTCCCACAATCTAACAAGTTCGGGAATCAAAGCCGGTGGATGCTGCATGTCACCGTCCATTGTAATAACTGCATCTCCATGAGCATAATCAAGACCACAAGTAAGCGCAGTCTGATGCCCAAAATTACGAGCAAGCAATAACACTTTGACATGTTTATCATTGTAAGCAATTTCACGCAATATCATAGATGACGAATCACTAGAACCGTCGTCTACGAAGATTAGTTCATAATCGTACGTGAGTCCTGACATAACATCAGTTACAGCTTTATAAAAATTCGCTATGTTCTCTTCTTCGTTATATACAGGCACTACAATAGAAAGTAACATAAATCCTCCAAAGTACTTTACTCACATATTTTAAGTTAATTAGTAAATTAAGGCAAATCATCAAGGTTAACAATAGGCAAATTTATATCTACAAATTCAGTAAATAAGCGATTTCTTCGCACTCTACCGCTTTTTCTCTTCATTTACCTTATATATAAGTATATCAAATAAGTAAAATATCATTTTATATATGAAACTACTTAACAAACAGTATTATAAAATAAATTTATATTAGTAAAAAGATAATAAATTCTGTTATTAACTAGCTAAACCAACAATTAATCAAAAAATCAAATATATTTTCTGAACCAAATACAAGAAATTCGACTGATTTCATTTTATTTTCATAAAACCCATCGTAATTTTACAAATTTTTCTATATACAAACCAATTATATATACTCAAAATATGAATAAAATACTAACATTATAAAAAACAAAGCTAATTTAATGATTCTAACTAACTAAATCACCAAAATCTTCTCCTACAGAGAAGAAAGAGACCCTGATAAGGGTCTCTTATATTATAGGCCAGCAGCATCAATCCAAGATTGTAAATCTTCCTCTGCAAGCTCCATATCCTCTTCATATGCACCAGCCACTACAGGATACTTCGAAACCTCTACGGTGTGCAAAATCGAATCATCTCGGCCATTTTTAAAGGTTCCAATCCAAATTCCAGAGAATTGAGATTCATACCACTCTACAGGCTGATCAGTTTCATTGAAGTTAATCGTAATATGACCACGGCCAAGTGTTTCTAATACTTCCACTTGTTCTTCCTCTGTGAGCCCTGTTTTCTCAATATAAATTGAATATGTCTCACCCGTTTCTCGCAAGTTTTTAAGAGCTAAACGCAACTCATTTAAAACAGCGCGAACATTACTATAATTCTCAATCATAAATACTCCTATTAGAGATACTCTTTACATCCTATAAACGCATTATTTTAAGTATTAAGCTCTGCAGTTACGCCCCATTCTTGTAGAACATGTAATACCCGCTCTTTTACCTCTGGTAATGCTCGTTGTACAGGCGCACTAGGTTCAAAGCCAATTTCTAATGATTCTGGTTCTACGCCAATAACCACTGCATCCTCTAATGGATCCTCTTGAATAGCACGAATACGTAAAATATCTTGCATCCCTACTTCATGTACAGAAATATGCTCTGTAAAATATTGTTCTAATTCCTTATGAGGAAACTCATATATAGTTCCTGGAGCTTCCCCACCATTAATAGCGTCTACGAGCAGAATTTTCTTCATACCACGCATATACGTAAGCAGCTCCATCCCCATCGTTCCACCATCAATAATAGAAATAGACGGTTTAAATGTGAAAGACTCTTTCAACTCTTTTACTACATGAACCCCTAACCCCTCGTCAGTAAGTAATATATTACCTACACCGAGGAGGACGATTTCATTATTACCATCATCATAAAGGCTATTTAAATCAATACGCGGACCCTCTGAGTCCGCGTATTGTTCCAAGCCACTGATGATTTCAGTACTTGTATTAGTCATTTTCTTGTAATTCTCTTTCTCTAGGATCGTTAGGATCACTTGGACGATATGTTGTACCAGATGGTTTATCGATACGTTCACCACGACGGCGTTTGCCATTGAGGTCTTCAATATCGATTGGATCATGCGCATAATACTTCATACCGGAAACCATGGCAGATACTTCACCAGATTCTTCCATAACGTCTTCTCGGAATGCCATGTACACATGAACAATAGTAAAGAACAAGAAGCCCCAAGCAATATAGTGATGGATAATATGAACCTTGTATTCACCACCAAATAATGTAACAACTGGAGCAAATAAAGTTCCTAAAATACCATTAGGATTAACCATTGAAAACATGGCAAAACCCGTTAAGATTTCAAAGAAGAACATAATGTACACCATCATGTACGCAGTTCTCGCTAAGGAGTTACGAAGCCAATGATGTTCATGCTTTTGAGGAATCATCAAATAGTGCAATGTAGTTTCTTTAAGACCGTACCAATACCGTTTTTGACGGAATTTAGGTAATAATCTGTCCCCTCGATTCCAAAGAGCACCAGCAAATCGGAAGATAAAGGAGAATGTTAAGATAACACCCGCAATGAAATGGATACGACGCATAGTTTCCATAGAGAACCAGCCGTCAATTGCAAAGGTTGGTTCTGGATTACCTGTAATAGCTGCAAATCCTGGATCACCAATATATAGGCCAGTCCAGAATAAAGCCGTTACACTAAGCACCATAGTCCAGTGGAATATGCGCAGCCATAAACTAAATACGACATACGCCTTTTTGTCAGTATGTATTAACATAAGCCCACCACCCTTTATTTACACAATGCATCTGTATTGACGGAAACAATTTTTTCGCCTTTTTTATTGTATAAATGGGTTGCACATGCGAGACATGGGTCGAAGGAGTGAATTACCTTCAAGATTTCAAGTGGTTTATCTGCAATTTTTACATGTGTATCAATCATGGAGTCTTCGTAGGCACCATGTTCGTTAGCTGCAGTCTTAGGACATGCATTCCATGTAGATGGTACGATACATTGATAGTTTGCAGAACGACCATCTTTAATATGAATCCAGTGACCCAAACCACCACGAGGAGCATCTACAAGGCCAACACCTTTAGCATCTTTATCCCATGTATTTGGCTCAAATTTAGTCATATCAGCCACTGTAGTGTCACCATTTTTGATGTTAGCAACGAGTTTATCAAAGAAGTATTGACTCATATTTGCTGCTACTTGTGCATCAAGGCCACGACATGCTGTACGACCAACCATTGTAGTCATCCATACGTGAGCAGGAACGCCAAGTACTTGAGATACTGTATCGATTTGACGAACAATCATGGATTCTGCCCAAGTTGGATCTTTAATGATACCTTGTTTTACTTTTGTATATACAACGATATATTTTGCTAATGGGCCAACTTCTGCAGTTTTGCCTTTGAAAGTTGGGGATTTAATCCAAGAATATTTTTTATCTTCATCAAGGAATTCCCATTTTTCTTTTGTACCAGATTTAGGGCCTGTAAACTTAGGATCTGTAACACCTTCGATAGGATGAAGAGAGCTTTTACCATCTGGATATGTGAACCAGGAGTGATCAACCTCTTCACTGAGGTATTGAGGATCCATGAAGTCTTTACCTTCTAATGGAATAAATGTAGCTTTATCTACGCCTAATGCAAAGTTTTCAACTACGCCATTAGAACGAACGACACATTTTTTATGGTAGTCACCATTAGAAATGCCAGAATATGTATCATCTGGATAGTCACCGTAGGACATAACGCGTTTTTTCGCAAGGCCACCGCCATCAATCATGCCTTTTTCTACATACATTTTGCCGATAGCTAATAGATCTGGCACGTAGAAATTATTTACCAAATCTTTAGCCAATGCAATAGATTCTTCTACCGCAGCAAGACGTTGTGTATTAATAGGCGCATTCATATCATTCATAGAAATAGAACATGGCATGCCACCTACAACATAGTGCGGATGAGGGTTTTTACCACCAAATACAACGTGAGGAATTACGATATCACGTTGACGATCAAGAATATTCAAGTAATGGGATACGGCCATCAAATGAACCTCTGGTAGCAACAAATTATAATCAGGATGATCCCACCATTGAGCGGAGAAAATACCCAATTGACCAGATTCTACAATTTTCTTAATCTTTTGTTGTATAGCTGTGAAATAAGCAGTTGTAGCTTTAGGGAACTCTTTAGGATATGCAGAGTCTTTAGACGCAGTTTCAGCAGGCGCTAAACCACTTACATTATAAGTAGCTAATACATCATTTTGTAATTGTGCTGTTTTAGCTGGATCTGCACTAAGAGCTGCTACAGGGCTAACCCAGTCAAGAGCGTGTAAATGATAGAAGTGAACAATATGGTCATGTACATCTAAAGAGCTATGCATGATGTTACGAATGTAGTTTGCATTTTTAGGAATAGTAATTCCAAGAGCATCCTCTACAGCACGTAATGCTGCCAAGGCATGTGTTGTAGTACATACACCACAAATACGTTGAACGAACGCCCAAAGGTCACGAGGATCGCGATCTTTAGCAACAAGTTCGATACCGCGCCAAGCAGTACCAGAAGACAATGCGTCCTCTACTTTACCACTCGCTTCATCAACTTTTATTTCTACCCGTAAATGACCTTCAATACGGGAAATCGGATCTACTACTACGCGTTTCATTAGTGACCTCCTCCATTATTATGTTTCTTTTCATCCCATAAGCCTTGTTCTTTTAAGCGTTTTTCTTCTTTCATATCAAGAATTTTATTACGCGTAAGAGTTGCAGCACCATGAACGATAACTGCTGCAGTAGCACCAACAGCAGCTACTGTACCGATTGTATCAGCAGTTGTGATTGTATTAGCCAATGGAATATCTGGTAAACGTTTGTAGAATACGTCATTATCCCAGAAGCCCTTTTCAGAGCAACCAATACAACCGTGACCGGATTGAATTGGATAGGATAAACCATTCCACCAACGTAAGTTACCACAAGAATTATATGTTTGAGGTCCACGACAACCTACTTTGTACAAGCACCAACCAGATTTGGATGCATCGTCGTCGAATTTTTCAACGAAGAGACCAGAGTCAAAGAAGGCACGGCGGTAGCATGTGTCGTGAATACGATTGCCATAAAATTGTTTAGGACGACCTTGAGAATCAAGAGGTGGGATTTGGCCGAATAATGCATAATGCATAATTACACCAGTCATAACCTCTGGAATTGGAGGACATCCAGGAACTTTGATAATAGGCTTACCAGATACAACAGAAGATACAGATACTGTATTTGTTGGATTTGGTTTAGCCGCTTGAATACCACCCCAAGATGCGCAAGAGCCATATTCAATGATTGCTGCTGCACCTTTAGCCGCTTCTAGTAAGGACTCTTTAAATGTACGTCCACCTACTGTACAGTAAACACCATCTTCATCAAGTGGTACGCCACCTTCAACAGCCAAGATGTATTTGCCTGCTTTTTCTTTGATGATTTTCTCTAAATGTTCCTCTAATGGTGCACCAGATGCAGCCGCCAAAGTATCATCATATTCAAGAGAAATCATATTCAAAATTACATCAGATGTAAATGGAGAAGATGAGCGAATAAAGGACTCACTACAACCAGTACATTCATGACCATGTAGCCAAATTACCGTAGGCAATTCAGTTGTTTCAGCTGCCTTAACAACAGTGTCTAACATCGTTGGTGGCAAACCTAGAATAGCGGTGAGTGCTACACAGGATTTCATAAATGTGCGTCGACTCAAACGTCGCTCTTGGAAGAGTGTCCATAAACTGTTTATACGATTCTTCACGGAATATAGCCTCCTTACAACAACTTTGCGCAATATATCAATATTACTTAATGAACTACAACTATTATGATAATAATCATACTATGAAAATTAAATAATGTACTATCTAATTTCTCACAGCTATTATGATAACAATCATATTCTTACTACTTTATTATATCACTTAATATTTATGAAAACTATATAATTCAAATAAAAAAGCTGTATACAAGAAAGTTTATTTAACTTGCATACAGCCTTGTATTATATATTTTTTGTAAAATTCATTAGTTATCAATAAATTAGATAACTTCCTTGATTAGGGACTCAAGCACATCAGCTTTCTTGTAACCCACAAGGGAATCAAGCATTTTGCCATCACGGAAGAATACCATAGATGGAATACCATCAATATCTTCTTTCAACAAAATACCACGAAGATTTTTATCTTCTGCATCAACACTAAAGAACTCTACTTGTCCTTTTAAACGTTCAGCTACTGCTTCTACTTCTGGACGCATAACAGTGCAAGGTTCGCACCAGGCAGCCCAGAAATCAACAATAGCTAAACCTTTAGAGCCAAGTACTTTTTCATCAAATTCTTGCACACTAGTAATCGCTGTAATTGCCATGAAGTTCTCCTAACAAAGATCTACAATCTTATATACTATAAATTATATCTTAAATATGGAAGCAAGCAATCAATAAGCCGAGTTCTGTTCCGCTTGCGCGGTGACGATTATCTTTCTAGGCGTACAGT
>NZ_UQYC01000076.1 GCF_900545205.1 uncultured Veillonella sp.
GGTGTGCATCTGGAAATGGATTTCCATAACGAGAGAGAAGTGTTCATTCTTATTCCTTGGACCAACAGGGGTTGGTAAAACTGAATTAGCAAGAGCTCTTGCATCTTCCTTGTTCGGCGATGAATCTGCAATGATTCGACTTGATATGTCTGAATATATGGAAAAGCATACTGTTTCTCGTCTAGTTGGGGCTCCTCCTGGATATGTAGGATATGAAGAGGGCGGTCAACTTACTGATGCAGTTCGTCGTAAACCATATAGCGTTATTTTACTTGATGAAGTAGAAAAGGCTCATGCAGATTTCTTTAATATCCTATTGCAAGTACTTGATGATGGTCGACTTACAGATAGTCAAGGTAGAACCGTAGACTTTAGAAATACGGTTATCATTATGACTAGTAATTTAGGAGCTAAAGCATTACATAAGAACTCTACAGAACTAGGCTTCTTAGCACCAAAAAAAGCTGAATCTACTGCTAAAGATGCTAAAAGTATTGATTTTAAAGAGGCTAAAAAGTCTGTTATGGATGCTGTAAAACGTCATTTCAGACCAGAGTTTTTGAATCGTATTGATGAGATGATAGTATTCCATCCGTTGACTGAAGAGGACTTAACAAAAATTGTGACTATTTTGATGAGTGATGTAACAAAACGTCTTGGAGAACGTGATTTGCACTTAGAAATTACACCTGAGGCTATGAAATTACTTGTTAAAGAAGGTTCAGATTTTACTATGGGTGCTCGTCCTTTAAAACGTGCTATTCAACGTTTAATTGAGGACCCTGTATCCGATCTTATTTTGAAAGGTGAGGCGATAGCAGGTAAAACAATTAAAGCAGATGCAACGGATAACGATATTGTTGTAACGGTTTAATATAAATACAAAAATATATAGTTAATGACTACCTTTCATATAAATTATATGGCTTAAATGGTATACTATAGAATAGTGATAGTTAACCATGTAGTAAAATTATGCATAAAAGGTCATGAATGGTTATCATTCATGACCTTTTTTATCTTTTATAACAGTTTTGAGGTAATATGGCAAAAGCAAAATCAGTATTCTTCTGTCAAAATTGTGGGGCTGAATCCTCTAAGTGGATGGGCCGTTGTCCACAATGTGGCGAATGGAATACATTAGTTGAAGAGATTATTAAAGAAACTAAACATAGCCGCACACCTTCACGAGGTGTGGGAAACCAAACAACAAAACCAACTGCTTTACCGGATATTGAAATTTCCTCCATTGCTCGTGTATCTACAACCTTTGGTGAAATTGATCGTGTATTAGGTGGAGGTATAGTACCTGGTGCTTTAATGCTATTAGGTGGCGATCCAGGCATCGGTAAATCTACATTATTATTACAGGTTTCCCAAAAGGTAGCCGATACTGTTGGTACAGTTCTCTATGCATCTGGTGAGGAGTCTCAATTACAACTTAAACTTCGAGCAGAACGACTTCATATTAATAGTGAACGTTTACAAGTGATTGCTGATACAGATTTAGATCATATCTTAGAGCAAGCTGATGCAATGACGCCTTCTTTGTTAGTTATCGACTCTATTCAAACCATGTATACTGGATATATCGATGCTGCTCCAGGTAGTGTTAGCCAAGTGCGAGAATGTACATCGCGCCTCCTTCGCTTCTGTAAAGAACGAAATATTCCAACGGTAATCATTGGACATGTTACTAAGGAAGGCAATATTGCGGGGCCTCGTATGTTAGAACATATGGTGGATGTAGTGCTTTACTTTGAAGGCGAACGGTCTTACCAATTCCGTATTTTGCGCTCTATTAAGAATCGTTTTGGATCTACATCTGAAACAGGTATTTTTGCCATGGTTGAGGAAGGGTTACAAGAGTTATCTAATCCATCAGCTTCCTTATTGGCAGAACGATCTGATGAGGAAAGCGGCAGCGCCGTTATGATTTATCTTGAAGGGGTTCGTCCTATCCTTGTAGAGGTACAAAGCCTTGTTGTTACGACTGCTTTTGGTATGCCTAGAAGAACTGCAATCGGTTATGACCTTAATCGTTTAATTGTACTTTTGGCAGTATTAGAAAAACGTTGTGGTTTCACGTTAGGTAATAAGGACGTGTACGTTAACGTTATTGGTGGTCTCAAGGTAAATGAACCAGCTTGTGACTTGTCTATGGCTGTTGCTATCGTATCTAATTTAAAAAATCGTATTGTTCCTACCGATATGGTCATTTTAGGTGAAGTAGGGCTCACTGGTAATGTTCGTAGCATTCCACGTATTGAACAGCGTATCAATGAAGCTAAGAAATTAGGTTTTAAAAAGTTTATTATCCCTGAAGGCAATTATAAGCAAATCAAGGATAATGATAGTTCTATCAAGATTAGAGGCGTTAAATCTATTCAAGAGGCAATGCAGTTGGTATTTTCTTAATTAGGAGGTGATGTAATGATTTATCGCATATTGCGCTATGTAATAGCCATTCTTGTGGGCACAGCGGCCTATGTTGGAATGGATAGCTTAGCACCTATTATCGACCCATATTTGGTCTCTCAATTTGAGTCCTTTGGGGATATGTCATTGACCATTGCACGTATTTCAGTATTAATTTTTGGTACTTTATTAGGCGTTATTATTGGGTATTTAATTTCTTCATTTATTTTAAAGCAAGGCTTAGTCATTGCTAAACGTTTAGAACGTATTCTTACTCATATTCCAAATCAAGAATTGATTGCAGGCACCATCGGTTTATTATTCGGTCTTATTATTGCAAATTTAATTGGTGTTGCATTCCATCAAGTACCTATTATAGGACCTTATATTCCTATTATATTGAGTGCTATCTTTGGATATAGTGGCCTTAAAATTATGGCTCGTAAAGGCCCTGAAATATACTATAACTATGTACAACAATGGGGTGGAGAAGGTACTAAAAAAACAAGTCGTTTTAAAATGTTCTCTACTCATAAATCTGATAAAACTACGAGCACACCAAAACTACTAGATACATCTGTTATTATTGATGGACGTATTAAGGAACTATGTAATACAGGATTTATTGAAGGCCCTCTAATGGTTCCCCTTTTTGTATTGAATGAGTTACAAATTATTTCTGACTCTGCTGATGCTACAAAACGAAATCGCGGTCGTCGTGGCCTCGATATTTTGAAAGAGATGCAAGATGCTAAAAAGGTAGCCATTGAAGTAGTAGAAGATGATTATGATGATCTTACAGAAGTAGATTCTAAATTAATGCGTCTTGCTTTAGATAAGCAGTGGAAGTTGATGACTAATGACTTCAACTTAAATAAGGTGGCTCGGGTACAAGGCATTGAGGTGCTTAATCTGAATGAACTCGCCAATGTACTGAAACCAGCCCTCATTGCAGGCGAATGGATTCGCGTGCAAATTATGAAAGAAGGTAAGGAAGTACACCAAGGTGTTGCTTATCTCGATGATGGTACCATGATTGTTGTTGAAGATGGTAAACCTTATGTGGGTCAAACTGTAGAGGTAATGGTTACATCCATATTACAAACTAGTGCTGGTCGCATGATCTTTGCTCGTGTAGATGGAGGACAAAATGGACAAGGTAATTAGTTGTATTGTTCTCGCCGCAGGTGCAGGGCGTCGCATGGGGTACAAAGAAAATAAGATATTTATCCCTTTGGGACGATTCTCTATCATTCAGCGTACATTGCAAAATGTAGCAAATGTTGAAGGTTTGAAAGAGATTATTCTTGTTGTAGCCGAAGGCGAACAAGAATATATGACAAAACATATTCAAGAGTTGGATTTGACGGTTCCAGTTCATATAGTGTTGGGTGGAAAAGAGCGTCAAGACTCTGTAGCATGTGGCTTACAGGCTGTATCGGAGGATACCAATATTGTTCTTGTTCATGATGGAGCACGACCATTAGCTTCTACAGAAATGTTTAATAATGTTGCTGACGCGGCTAATCTCTATGGAGCGGCTACTGTAGGTGTTCCGGCTACGGATACTATTAAACGAGTTGATATGGACCATAATGTTCTAGAAACATTACAGCGTAGTGAGCTATACCAAATTCAAACACCACAAGGCTTTCAAAAAGAATTATTTATAGAGGCTCATCAAGTGGCATATGAAACCAAGTATCTTGGTACTGATGATGTATCACTAGTTGAGTATGTAGGTAAGCCTGTACATATAGTTGAAGGGGATTATTGTAATATTAAAGTGACAACACCAAATGATATTGCAGTAGCTAAGCGATATTTAGGAATTGAGGATACACGTATGCGCGTTGGATTTGGTTATGATATTCATCAATTAAAAGCAGGTCGCCCTTGTATTCTTGGCGGTGTTCATATCGAATCTGAACTCGGCCCTGATGGTCACTCCGATGCGGATGTTCTCATTCATGCATTGATGGATGCCATGCTAGGTGCTGCAGGTCTACGAGATATTGGATATTATTTCCCGCCTGAAGATGACCAGTATAAAGGGATTTCTAGCATGCTTTTACTAGAAAAGGTTAATTCCTTATTGAAAGAACGTGGGTTACAAGCCTATAATATAGATATTATGGTTATTTCAGAGACACCTAAGTTAAAACCACACATCGACACGATGAAGGCTAACTTACAATCTGTTTTAGAAATACCATTAGAACGTATTAGTATTAAAGCGACAACAAATGAAATGCTTGGTGCTATCGGGCGCCGTGAAGGCATTGCTGCACAAGCTGTCGTTTCTGTATATGAAGGAGAGGTATAATCATGAGTTCCATGAAAGTTCGTTTTGCTCCAAGCCCTACGGGTCCATTCCACATTGGTGGCGCTCGTTCTGCTTTGTTTAACTGGTTGTTAGCACGTAAAGAAAAAGGCACATTTGTATTGCGTATTGAAGATACAGATTTGGCTCGTTCTACCCGTGAAAGTGAAGAAAATATCAAAGCTTCCTTGCAATGGCTTGGCATGAACTGGGATGAAGGCATTGATGTAGGTGGCGATAATGGTCCTTACCGTCAAACAGAACGTCTTGACTTATATAAAGAAGTAACACAACGTTTGTTGGACGAAGGCAAAGCTTATGAGTGCTACTGCACACCAGAAGAATTAGATGCTGTTCGTCAAGAACAAATGGATCGTGGCGAAACACCTAAATATAACGGTCATTGCCAACACTTAGACGAAGAAACTAAGGCTAAATATATTGCAGAAGGTCGTAAACCAACAATTCGCTTACGCGTTCCTTTGAATAAAACATATGCATTCGATGATATGGTACGCGGTCATGTATCCTTTGAATCCAACGGTGTAGGTGACTTCGTTATCGTTAAATCTGATGGTATTCCTGTATATAACTTTGCCGTAGTAATGGACGATCATATGATGGGCATTACTCACGTTATTCGTGCAGAGGAACATTTATCTAATACACCACGTCAAATGGCTATTTATGAAGCTTTAGGTTGGGAAGTACCTAAGTTTGGCCACATTTCCTTGATTCTTGGTAAAGATTACAAGAAAATGTCCAAACGTCATGGTGCTACTTCTGTTGAACAATACAAACAATTAGGCTACTTACCAGAAGCACTTGTAAACTTCTTAGCGCTTCTAGGTTGGGCTCCAGAAGGGGAAGAAGAGTTCTTCACACAAGACGAATTGATTCAAGCCTTTTCCATGGATCGCGTAGCTAAGAACCCTGCCGTATTCGACATTGATAAATTGAACCATATTAACTTCCACTACATGAAAAACTTGAGCGATGAAGAGTTATTCCATCTTTGCTTGCCTCATTTGAAAGAGGTTGGTTTGGCTCCAGATAGTTTAAATCAAGCGGATATTGATTGGTTGACATTGCTATGCTCCACATTCCGCGACCATATTAGCTATGGTGCTCAAATTAAGGATCATGTAGGCATGTTCATGGGCGAAACAGTATTCCTTGAAGAAGGTCATGAAGAGGAATTGCGTGCTGTATTGAATGAAGAAACAGCACCAACAGTTCTTGGTGCATTCCGTAATGCATTGGCAGAACTTGATGAAATTACACCTGACGTTGTAAAAGCAACGATTAAAGCTGTTATGAAAGAAACTGCTTTGAAAGGTAAATTCGTATTCATGCCAATCCGCGTAGCTTTAACAGGTCAAATGCATGGTCCAGATTTGAATAATATCGTTACATTACTTGGTAAAGAAAAATGCTTACATCGCTTAGACAATGTTAGCGCTTTAACAAAATAGTAATAGAGGCTAATTTAAAAGCTCTCATAGCTGAGGTTATGAGAGCTTTTTTATGTATATTGAGATTATTCTATGGAAATGCTATAATAATCGGCGTCTTTTATTTTTATTTATTATGAAAGTGAGTGCTTTTATGAGTATTATTCGTTCTCTTAATCACTTATTCAATAGCTATCTTTCCTGGATCGTGCTATTGATGGCAGTGTTAGCGTATTTATTACCAACTGTATTTTCTTGGATGACGCCGTACATTGCGTACATGCTTCAATTTGTTATGTTTGCCATGGGGTTAACATTAACGGCTCAAGTTTTCCTTGATGTATTTAAGCAACCAATGAAGGTTATTCTTGTATCTGTTATTCAATTCTTATGGATGCCATTGGCAGGTTTCTTGGTAGCCATTATTTTCAATTTCCCTCCGGAAATTGGTATCGGCTTCATTTTGTTAGGTGCATGTCCTGGTGGTACAGCTTCTAATGTTATGACTTTCCTTGCTAATGGTAATGTTCCTTTATCTGTATCTGCAACGACTGTTTCTACATTATTGGCTCCAGTATTAACACCTTTATTCGTTGTACTCTATGCAGGTGCTACATCTTCCATTGAAATTCAATTCATGCCGATGTTTATTTCCATCGTAAAAATCGTATTGGTACCAATTATCTTAGGTATCGTATTGAATTACTTCATCGGTTCTAAGATTGAACCTATTAAAGATGTTTGTCCTACAATTGCGGCTATTGCAGTATTGCTTATTTTAGCAGCTGTAACTGCAGTAAACCAAAAACAAATTGCTGAAACTGGTTTCATCATCTTCGTAGCATGCTTGGTACAAAATGTGAGTGGTTACGTAGTAACTTACTTCATTTGTAAGGCACTTAGCATCGATATTTCCTCTCGTCGTGCTATGCAAATTGAAGTGGCAATGCAAAACTCTGCATTATCCGTGTCTTTAGCACTTAAACACTTTACACCTCAAGCAGCAGTAGCAGGTGCAGTGTTCTCTATCATCCATAACTTTACAGGCTCTATCTTTGCAGGTATTTGCCGTAAACATGATGATCAAGAAAAATTAGAAAACGCTTAATAGTTAATAACTAATGTTTCAATTATTATTTGTAAGTATACTTTTATAAATGATATTGGCATTAGTGATAAGCGTAGTAAAATATTTTCATTATAGAATTCCTCATCTTTTAAATTCTATATCCAGAATATGCATGTTTAATAGGCTATTTGGATATATTGAGAGATGAGGACTTTCTTGTTCTCATTGACATTCTATAGGATAATTGATACAATATTTACATATCTGAATATAGATGATTACTAATAGCTAAGACTGAAAGAAGTACTCTACAACTAACTTTTTAGCGAGAACCGATGGTGGGAGGGTTCAAGGATAGGTAGACGAAATGCATTCACGAGCTGACACTCCGATTATAGGTAGGTTTGTCCGGTGACGCGCCGTTATGCGATGAGTGGGTACC
>NZ_UQYC01000077.1 GCF_900545205.1 uncultured Veillonella sp.
ATACCATTGGAAATGATGTTTCAGCTCGTAGCTTGCAGTTTAGAGGATCCCAATGGATTCTAGGTAAATCCTTAGACAACTTTGCTCCTATTGGTCCTACTATTGTTTCTCCAGATGATTTTGATTTTGACAATGCCACTATTACTACAACAGTAAATGGTGAAATACGTCAACAAGCCAAATTACAACAAATGATGTTTAAACCGGACGCGATTATCGAATTTGTATCCCAGTATATTACACTACAAGAGGGTGACATTATCTTTACCGGTACACCTAGTGGTGTTGTACTTGGTAAAAATGAAAGCAAATATGGTTGGTTAAAATCAGGAGATACCGTATCTATATCGATTAGTGGCATTGGTACCTTAGTAAATCAATTTAAATAGTCCCACCTATATATACCAAAAGAGATTACCTATGATGTGTCTATCCATCATGAGTAATCTCTTTCTTCTTTTTCTATAAGTCTATTTAAATATGATTTTACAATCTAATATGTACTATTTATGTTTCGCTTCAAGATCAAGCATGTATTTCTTGCGTTCAATACCGCCAGCATAGCCAGTTAATTTTCCATTACTACCAATCACACGATGACATGGAATGATAATAGATATAGGATTATGTCCTACGGCACCGCCCACAGCTTGAGCAGACATCCTATCTTTTCCTTGCTGTTTTGCAATCTCTTTACCTATATCTCCATATGTTGTAGTTTTACCATAAGGTATAGTTTGTAATATAGACCATACAGACTTACGGAACTCTGTCCCCTCTAACTGAATCGGTGGTGTAATAAAAGGCTTTTTACCATTAAAGTATTGATCTAGCCACATAATAGTTACTTCAAATGGACCTGTTAGTTGCTCTATATACTCCGCATCATCATAACTTGGTGCATAATCTTCATCGATAAAAAACAAATCTGTTAAGTATGATAATGTACCAAGCATAATCATAGTTCCTAATGGGCTTTCATAGGTGTATTTATAATTCATAGTACATTATCTCCTTCGTAAACTAACACATCATTCATAATCTTTTGTATGTCATTATTAAATGATACAGTATTTTTATGAATTTCAAAAGGAGTATATTATTTATCCCAATAATTTGTTGTAGATGTCATAATCTATATCCTTAAATACATTAAATACCACTTGGATTTTACTATTACTTTCTTTTAAATAGGTTCTCACCGTATGAACTGCAATTTGTGCTGCATCTTCATTAGGGAATCTGAACTCACCGGTAGAGATACAGCAGAATGCAATGGAGTGTAAGTTGTAAGCATTGGCTAGTTGTAAACAGGAACGATAGCAAGAAGCTAATTCATTTCGCTCTTTATCTGTTACCTCTTCGTAAATAATAGGTCCCACCGTGTGAAGTACATGCTTTGCCGGCAAATTATACCCATAGGTCATACGTGCTACACCCGTTTTTTCAGGCATGTCCATATACTCAGTCATTCTAGCACATTCCATACGAAGCTCAATACCAGCAAAGGTATGGATTTCATTATCGATACACTTATGATTTGGAGCAAAACATCCGAGCAATTTATTATTTGCCGCATTTACAATAGCATCTACAGATAATCGAGTAATATCTCCTTGCCACAAATAAATCTGAGGCTCTCGCTCTTCCATATCACTAATCGTTACGATTCCCTTTTCATGGGCCAATATATTTAAATATTCAGACTCTATCTTCATCCATTCAAGAGGCATTCCACCAGCAGGACGAATATTACATAAAGATCTAAAGAGAGTAAATTGCTCTTCTTCATTTATAGGGATATCTATATGTTCGTTATGCCGCTCATTGTATTCTGCTACTAAGCCTTCAACCAAATAGCGTAACCGTTCTTGCTGTGTCATATGTAACTCCTTTTTTTATAGACTATACGTTCACCTAATATATAACAAAAAACTGCTAGCACATATGTATATGCTAGCAGTAACTTTACTGTGATTATATTATACTATATTATATTCAGTTTTAAGGTCTTACAAATGCTTGACCCCCATGGTTGACGAGGACATCCCCATCTAAAACCTTTGTGGTAACATTTTGTAGACTACCTTGGATTTGGCTCATCATGAATCGATAACCAGGACTATTTAAATGTTTTGTTAAGGCCTCTTGATCACTATAAATTTGGATAACATACCAATGATTTTTTACATTTCTTTCACGAAGCACATAACCAGCCTTATAACCCGCATCATCGCGTACGGCCCGTTCAATATCGAGTTGGTATTGACGTTGTACTGTGTCGATATCATTGCTATTAACAGTAAACTCTGTCAGAGTCACTATTGCTTTACCATCATTGACAATAGATAAAGCATCTTTTTTCTCAAACAATAGTACAGACTGTACGTCGTACATTTTACGATTTGTTATTTTAGAACCTACTTCATTAACAAAGGACTGATAATGATCAGATTTGCGATGTGTTTCAATAGCAGCTAAATCTTTATAAATCTCTACTACATAAGACTCAGATGGATTACCTTTTACATGCGCTACATTCATAGATAATGTATTAGGCTCTTTCTCCATAGATGCAGTTAGATTGGCAACACTTACACTGTTATATGTGCCCTGTAACTCTGTAGGCACTTGATAGCGATACATGCCTACACTAGGTGCTGTATCTAAACCTTCATCACGTTCCATAACAAGCGCTGCAAAGGATGTGCTCACACCTAATACTGCAATCGCAGAGGTTACTAGAATACGTTTTAATAATGTTCTATTCATACATGCTCCGATTCGACTAAATTACAATGTAATATATTCTACTATTGTACCATGTTCTTCAATTAAGTTAACTAAGTCTTTCCCTTGTAGCCATACGGTAGCATCATTTTGATTTGGATGTATACCGATAAGATTATCTTTATAATCCGCATCAATATAATAATGTACCTTACACTCTTCATCATGAAGCAAACAAAATGGAGATACGTGACCTGGTTTAATCTTCAAAATATCCCATAGCTCTTCTTCGGAACCAAAGGAAATCTTTTTAAGCTTATGATCCTTACGGAACTGTTTTAGATCCACACGCTTAGAACCACGAACAGTAATCAAATAATAATGTTCACGTTTATGGTCTCGAATGAATAAATTCTTCGCATCCCACTCAGGATATGGCAACTCTACATTGGGCTTATCATCCATACTAAATAGCGGTGCGTGATCCGTAATTTCAAAATCGATATGATGGTCACGTAGGCAATCATATACGCCTTGTTTATCTAACATGTAATACCTCTAATACATAGTATATTCTTAGTGAAAGTAGCCCTTATACACTACATTGCTACGCTTATTCTGGAACCTTATAGGTCCCATCAAATACAAATAACTCTGGATGTTCATGTACAAATACATCTTCAAAGATGCCTTCATATTCATAGACTACATCATCTTTTTTATCGAGGAAATCAAATATTTCATCGTCCCAATCTTTTAAAATGGTCCATCGTTCTTCTCTATCAAATGGAACAGAACCGCCAAAGTAATCGATTACGGATTGTAAATTATCTGCTAGTATATCCATCTTGAAGAGGCGTAACCCCGCAAGAGCATCTTCCCATACAATGCCTGTAGAGTTATAAAAGAACTGATGATGTCCACCATTATTAACCTCTGCGAAGTACCAAGATATAGCATTGAGATATCGTTGCTCTACAGTAAAAGATTTGGCAGATTCTAAATAATCATCGTATGAGCCATATATATTGATAGTCCAGTACATAGGCTCATTAATGGTCCACATATCGTCTGTAGCTTGTATCTCTTCAACAGTGATAGTGCGATGACGAGGCACACCTTTCCGTTTCTTCTTTTTCGCTGCTACATACTCATTATAAGCAGCACATAAATCAGGATAATCAGCTTCACATTTTTCAAAGTCCATTTGCATATAGCACATATCCATGACTTCAAAACAATACGATTTTATATCATCTAGTTCCGATTCCATAGCTAACCGTACACCCTGATCCACTAACCTTAGCATCTGTTGCATAGTATCAGATGTGTACGCTTCATTATTATCTAAAACAATAGATCCATACGCATAGGCACAGCGATAATACCACACCGCATCACGATGCTCTTCATCAATAGCCTCTAATACCTTAATTGCCTCTTTTTCATTGCCATTATTGTTATAAGCTCTACCAAGCTCACCTAACAGAGGTATAGATAAATTTTCTATGCCCACACTAGTTAACACATCAATAATAGTTTTTACGTTTCCACTATCATTAAGGTCTTTGATAGTTTGTAACTGTTCAGCATCAGACAAAGATAAAAACTGTTCAACACTTAAAGACATACAATACACTTCCCCTCATAGCATCAATATGTATATGAACTCATCTTAAGATAATTATAACAAACAACACAACACTATGGGTTACAGATTTTAAAATAATAGTTTATGACAAACAGCTATTTAACTAGCTACCAAGCCATACGACAAATACAGGAGTACCTTCATCATCATCGTCGATTTCATCGATATCGTCATCATCGAATTCGTGGTCATCATAGGCTAGATTTTCAAAGAACACATGATCACCGAGCTCTTTATTGGCCATTAAATTATGTAGCTTGAAAAGAAGCTCTTCAGTAGTAAAGTACTGTCCATTATCTGCTTTAAGGCGAGCATAGATTTCAACTTGCCACATACCGTCTTCTTTATCGTATTCTTCTAATTCATCATCCTCATATAAGTATTCATTAGGGTGAAGCTGACTTTTACTTTCAATCCAAGCTTCATAACTCACTAAAATTTCAGGCTCTACTAATGGCGGTAAATTATCACGATTAACGTTATGCTCTTCTAAGCATTCATAAAACTCCTTAAGAAACTCTTCTCTAGTATAAGTAGTTTTATTGAACACCCAAGGAATTCCCTTAAACTCATGATAATAACCTTCATATATTTTATTACCATCTTTATCAACACCGAGATATTCAATCTGCTCAGTATTCTCATCCTTCTTAAACAGGTTCTTAATCACATCAAAAATCATAAAATAATCCTCCTTATAATTCTTTAAACTAATAGAACTTAATAAATACTCGACTACTTCACAACACCAACCTAATCTAGTTATCTAAAGTAGCTTTTTTACCGTTTTTATGGCAATATATTAGCCATCAATAGCAAAGTAGTTTAGAAGTTTTCTCATCCCAACAGAATTTTAATCCTTCATAAAGAAGTCTATATTCACAATATTTCTCATCATATATGAGTTCATTTTCTATCATGGGCATCAACTCTCTCTCTTCAACATGCTTTGATTGTATTATTCATAATATATTCCTCAATATTGTAAACTAATCTCATATAAAATAACGTAGCCCAAAGCACAAAATTATAATAATTCAATCTATTTTATTACTGTTATAAGTTTGCGTGTATAGTAAAAGCCCTTCGCATAAGCGAAGGGCTAATCTATTAATTTTTATAATGTTGTATACTAACTAGCTACCACACACAATATAGAATACAGGTATGCCATCTTTATTATCTATAAGTCCGTAACCTTCACATTCATGGCCTTCGTATTCAATGCCTTCAAAGAATACGTGATCTCCTAATTCTTTATTGGCCATCAAATTGTGCAATTTAAAGAGCAATTCTTCTCTTGTAAAATATGTACCATTATCCGCCACAAGATGAGCCATAATTTCTACCTGCCACATGCCATCTTCTTTATCTTCTTCGCGTAACTCCTCATCGGTTACACGTTCATTGTCAAAGAGTTGGTCTTTACTTTCAATCCAAGCCTCATAGGTTACTAGAATTTCTGGTTCTTCTAATCTATCGTCGTCATCTTCTTGATCATCATCTACATAGTTCTTTACATTTTCATTGTATTCTTTGGAAAACTCTTCTCTGCTATATGTTTGCTTATTAAATACCCAATGTACTACATCATATGTAGGATAGTTATCTTCATCGCATTCAGTAACGTCTTTAATATCTTTACCTTCTGTAGCATCTTTGCTATTTTTCTTATCAAACACAGTCTTAATAGTTTCATATACCAAAGGATAATCCACCTTGTACTCTTTTGGCTTAATTTTAGATAGGTGATATTTTACTACTTCACAGCACCAAACAAGCTGTTTATCTAAGTGAGCTTCTTTCGTCACTTTTATGCCCGTCTCTATTAACTGTAATGCTTTCTGCACATGTTCAGATTCGTAGCTTTCACCAATAGCTAACATCCCATGAGCATAACCACAACGATAGTACCAAGACCAATCACGATGTGCCTCATCGATTCGTTCAAACAACTCGATAGCCTCTGACGCACGGCCATTATTGTTATACATACGTCCTAAGGTACTTAATAGTATAGGCGACAAATTATCAATGCCTATGTTCGTCAATAGCTCCATCGCACGCTTAATATCGATGCCCTCTTGTTCATTAAGGAGCTTAACCTTTTCCGTATCACTTAATACTTGAAACTCTTCATCCGTAATTTCTTCTATATTGAAATATAAGTTCTTAATAAATTCACCAAAGTTATCTGCTAAGGGAGTCATGGAGTAATCACATTCTTGATCAACCCGTACAACCTTAGGTTCACCGGTTGGACCGCACTCACGATAATCAAGGAAAATCATATCATGCCCACCAGAAATCGTATCGGCTACAACGACACCGATAGGGGGATATTTTACTTTTGAAATCCAAAACTCATTTCCCATCTCACCTAAAAGAGAGTATTTTTTATCTCTATCGATACCATATATACCTGTTACATAAACACAATCGTCATTATCGTTAATAAAACAATTTTTCTTTACTACACCACCATTATGGTTTTTAAGTAGCTCAATATAGGCTGCAGGCAATGTATAGCCAAGCTCAGCTTCAGTATCCTTAATATCCTCATCGGTAACAGGTTTACCAATATAGGATTCAAAGGCATAATCAACATCGTTCCAAAATCCGGTCCAATCAAAGTCTTTTAGATTACTCATAATACTCTCTCCTAGTTTAAACCAATATAATCTAAATTTTAATTACTCATTCATAAAATAAGTTTTGATTAAAGCTTTTACCTCACGTCGTATCAAAATAGTATCTACAATATAGGAAACAATGATATAAGGAGATGCATTTATAATCGCTATAGGCGCTAATATAATTGCCACCCATAATAGATCTAGAGGATATGCATACCACTTAATATCTATGGTATTTAAAATGGGTATCACATAGTCTATCACTCTTAATTCCCATTGCATTAATGGATTTAAGTCCTCACATGTTCCTACTAGCCAAGCGAAGATAACCCCAAAAAGCAAAAAATATACTATGCCAACGGGAATTAATATCTTCGCTCGCTTTTTTAATAGATTACGACAAATCTCATCTTCTTCCTCTGGTGCTATATCATATAACATATTGCACTGAATCTGAATCCGTCTAAATCGATAGCGAATATACTTATACAAAATGTTATTCGGTGTATATAACATAATAGACTCC
>NZ_UQYC01000078.1 GCF_900545205.1 uncultured Veillonella sp.
GTTGCTTCACATGGCAATACAACGCCACCTACAGAAGTCCACGCTAAACCATTTACATAGCCAATTTGCGGTTTCTTTTCACGCTCTTGGTCAACAAAGATTGGAGCGCCCAAGAATTCGTGAAGATTTTTTGTCGTTACTTTCGGTGCATCTCCACCTTCTTCAACGACTTTATAAGCAATTTTACGACAAATCTTAGCAATTGTTTTTTCCAAGGTACGAACACCCGCTTCACGAGTATATTCGGAAACTACCTTTTTCAACACTGCATCAGATAATTTAACCTTATAATCTTCAAGGCCATTTTTCTTGATTTGTTTAGGTACTAAATAGCGCTTAGCAATCTCTAATTTCTCTTGTTCCATATAGCTAGATAATTCAATGATTTCCATACGATCTAACAATGGACCAGGAATATTGGATGCAACGTTAGCCGTTGTAATCCAGAATACTTCAGAGAAATCGAATGGCACTTCGATAAAGTGATCGCTGAATGTACTATTTTGTTCTGGATCCAATACCTCTAACAATGCAGAGGATGGATCACCTTTATAGTCAGATGCTAATTTATCAATTTCATCCAATAAGAATACAGGATTCTTAGTGCCTACATTCTTAAGACCTTGAATCATACGACCTGGCAATGCGCCAATATAGGTACGACGATGGCCGCGAATTTCAGCTTCATCGCGAACACCACCTAAGGATGCACGGATGAATTTACGGTTCATCGCTTTAGCTATAGACGTAGCCAAGGATGTTTTACCAACCCCTGGCGGGCCTACTAAGCAAAGAATAGAACCACTATTCTTACCAGTTAACTTACGAACAGCCAAGAATTCAAGGATACGTTTCTTAACCTTTTCAAGGCCATAATGATCCGCCTCAAGCATAGCATGAGCTTCCTTGATATCCAAGCGATCCTCAGTTAATTCATTCCAAGGTAACGCCAATACCCAATCTAGGTAATTGCGCAAAATGGTTGCTTCTGGCATCAATTGTGGCATGCGGCTATAACGAGAAATTTCTTTATCGATACGTTCATGTACATCTTCGCTAAGGTTAAGTGCTTTTAATTTAACACGTAACTCTTCAGCTTCTTCCTCTGGATCCCCTTTGTCACCCAATTCATCGTGGATAACACGGATTTTTTCACGCAAGAAATATTCTTTTTGCGCTTTTTCCATAGATTGACGTACTTGATTATTAATGGAGTTTTCCAAATCAGAGATTTGTAATTCCATATTTAAAATGCCTACAATCATATTTAAACGACGAGCTACAGATAACTCTTCAAGTAACTCTTGGCGTTTAGTGTTGTTAATAGGCAATAAGAACGCAACTTGATCAGCCAATTCACATGGGTCGCGTAACTCCATTACGCGTGTAACGCCTTCATCTGTAACAGATTTAGCCTCTTCAGCCCATTCGCCGAATTTAGACTGAACCAAACGACGATACGCTTCTAGCTCCACATCGTCTTCAAATTCGGAGGCTACCCGTTCGTAGTCCCCTACATAGTACGGATCCATACTTGTAATATTCATTACGCGAATACGTGTAATGCCCTCTACAAGAACACGTACAATACCACCTGGTAAGCGTAACATTTGCTTAATTTTTACTAATGTACCCATTTGGGCTAAGTCATGAACAGTTGGCGCATCAACAGCATCATCCTTTTGGCTGACAACTGCTAAAATGCGATCCTCGTTCATTGCGGCTTCCACCGCTTTAATGGATTTGTCTCGACCGATATCGAGGTGAATCACGATATTCGGATATACAACCATGCCTCTAAGAGGTACAGTTGGAATCCCAACTTCGAGTAAATTCATACTTCCTCCAGGTATTTATATTATGAAAAGAAACTCATTCCTACACAGAAATGAGTTTCTTCGAATTACGATTTCAACTGGATGTCTTGGTCTGCCTCATTTTTGAGTATAGGTTCACCTGTGCTCAATACGGATTCACGATTCACTATGCACTTAGTTACTTCCGGCATGGAAGGAACTTCGAACATAACGCGTTTCATCACCTTTTCAATGATAGCACGCAAACCACGAGCACCTGTTTTTCGCTGTAATGCTTCATCAGCGATTTCTTCTAATGCATCTTCAGTGAAAGTTAATTCTACACCATCAAGGGATAGAATTTTTTCATATTGTTTTGTTAATGCATTTTTAGGCTTTGTTAAAATTTGAATTAATGCCTCTCTATCCAGTTGGTCCAATGTTACCATAACAGGTAAACGACCAATGAATTCTGGAATTAAACCAAATTTCAATAAATCTTCAGGTACAACATCTTTTAAGATAGCTGATACATTGCGTTCTTCTTTACGTTGTACGTCTGCACCAAAACCAAGGGTTTTCTTAGCGGTACGCTTAGTAATAACCTTGTCCATACCATCAAATGCACCACCACAAATAAAGAGAATGTTTGTAGTGTCGATTTGAAGCATTTCTTGATTTGGATGCTTTCTGCCACCTTGAGGTGGAACAGAAGCTACAGTACCTTCTAAGATTTTAAGCAATGCTTGTTGTACACCTTCACCAGACACGTCACGTGTAATGGAAGGGTTCTCAGACTTACGAGCGATCTTATCGATTTCATCGATATAGATAATGCCTCGTTCAGCCCGAGCTATATCATAATCTGCCGCTTGGATAATTTTAAGCAAGATATTTTCCACATCTTCCCCAACATAACCAGCTTCAGTTAAGCTTGTAGCATCTGCAATAGCAAATGGTACTTCTAGCATTTTCGCTAAGGTTTGAGCCAATAGTGTTTTACCACTACCAGTAGGACCAATGAATAAAACATTAGCCTTTTGTAATTCTACATCATCAACTACATTATCTGTTTGTAAGCGTTTGTAGTGATTATATACAGCCACAGCTAAAGAGATTTTAGCATCATCTTGACCAATAACATATTCGTCAAGATGAGCTTTAATTTCTCTCGGCGTTGGCAATTCTTTTAAGTTGAAGTCATCCGCCTCTACGTCACCTAACTCATCCGCAATAATACGTTCGCATACTTCAACGCATTCATCACAAATATATACGTTAGGGCCCGCTACTAATTTGCGGACTTCTTCGCTTGTGCGTCCACAAAAACTGCAGCGCATAGTGTCTTTATCTTTTGCCAAGGGGCGCCTCCATTACTTGCTTTCTACAGGTTCTCTTGTGAGTACCTCATCGATTAAGCCGTATTCAACGGCATCCTGAGCACTCATGAAGTTATCGCGATCTGTATCGCGCGCTACAACCTCAATATCTTGTCCACTGCGAGAAGCTAAGATACCATTTAATTCTTCACGCATACGAAGAATCTCACGGGCATGGATTTCAATTTCAGATGCTTGCCCTTGTACACCACCTAATGGTTGGTGAATCATAACGCGCGCATGAGGTAACGCATAGCGTTTACCTTTAGCACCTGCTGTTAAAAGCACAGCCCCCATGCTCGCCGCAGAGCCTACACAAATGGTAGACACATCTGGTTTGATATATTGCATCGTATCATAAATAGCCATGCCGGCAGTTACGACACCACCGGGGCTATTAATGTACAAATGGATATCCTTGTCAGGATCCTCTGCTTCTAGGAATAGCATTTGCGCAATAACCGCATTTGCTACATTATCATCGATAGGTCCACCTAGGAAGATAATGCGATCCTTTAACAAGCGAGAGTAAATATCATAGGAACGCTCGCCGCGTTCACTTTGTTCAACTACGATTGGTATATACATGTATTCACCTTTTCATGTACCTAGTTGAGCAAACTATTATTTAGCCGCTTCAGCGCCTTTTGCATTATCAATAATGAATCGAGCTGCTTTTTTGCGAGCTACAGAGCCTGCCAACATAGCTACACGACCTTCTTTTGCAATAATATCCCAAACTTCTTTAGGATCTGCCCCAAAGTTTTGAGCCATAATGAAGATTTCACGGTTCATATCATCTGGAGTTACTTCGATACCTTCAGCAGTTGCGATAGCGTCTAATACTAAATCAGCGCGTACGTTTTCAGCTGCAGAATCTTTGTATTCAGAGCGTAAATCTTCGATAGTTTTGTTGGAGAATTTCAAGTAGTCATCAAGTTTCAAGCCACGACCTTCCATGTTCATAGCCAATTCTTGAATCATTTGTTCTACGCGATCTTCGATCATTACTTCTGGGATGTCTACAGTTGCATTTTTAACAGCTGTTTGAATCAAGTCAGCATTGTAAGTATCGATTGCGCGACGAGAAGCTTCTTCTTCCATTTTTGCGCGAAGATCTTTTTTCAATTCTTCAATAGTTTCGTAAGAGCTTGCTTCTTTTGCGAACTCATCGTTCAATTCAGGCAACTCTTTACGTTTAATGTCATGGATATGAGTTTTGAATTCTGCTTCTTTACCAGCAAGTTCTGCTACGAAGTAGTCTTCAGGGAATGTTACTTTTACAGTTACATCATCACCAGCTTTAGCGCCGATCAATTGATCTTCGAAGCCAGGAATGAAGCTACCAGAACCGATTTGTAATGGGTAGGATTTACCTTCGCCACCATCGAATGGTTTACCGTCAACGGAACCAGCGAAGTCGATTACTGCGAAGTCGTCTTTTTGAATTGTAGCGCCTTCTTCAGCAACAACCATTTTCGCTTGTTGTTCACGAATGTTGTTCAATTGTTCTTCGATTTGTTCATCAGTTACTGTAGCGTCTTGTTTTTCTGCTTCTAAGCCTTTGTAATCGCCAAGTTTAACTTCAGGGCGTTTAGTTACAGTAGCTTTGAAAATCAAATCTTTACCTTCTTCGAATTGTTCGCGTTCGATTTCTGGTTCAGATACTGGAACGATATCGTTTTCACGAAGTGCAGCACTGTAGTTTTGGCTAACCAATACTTCGAATGCTTCTTCCAAGATAGCGTCTTTGCCGAAGTTCATTTCTAAAATACGGCGAGGCGCATGGCCTTTACGGAAGCCAGGAATGTTTACTTGACCTGCAATGCGTTTTACAGCTTGTTTAATGCCTTTATCTACTTCTGCTGCAGGTACTTCAATAGTTAACGTTACTACGTGTTGATCAACAGGATTTACAGTTGCTTTCATTTAAAATATGTCCTCCTCGAAGGGCAATACGCCCAAATTTCTGTAGTATATTATGCACTCCTAATAATAACATAAATGCAAGGTCAATGCAATTCTTCTCAATTTACACTAAAAGACCACCCCAAAACGGGTGGTCTTTATATGTATTACATAATTATGCGAATTAGTTATCTTTAGCGATCAATTTGATGATGTCACGGCGAGATAAGATACCAATCAAATGGTAATCCTTGTCTACTACAGGAACATTCTTTAAATGTTGATCAAGCATAACAGATACAATTTCTTCTACATCTTTATCCGGTGTAGTTGTAATTACTTCTTCAGTCATCAACTCATGAACATGAGATGCTAACAATTTTTTAAATTGAGCATTATATTCGCCAATGCCATTGTAATAGATACTAGCACCTAATACATTTACATAGTGAGGTACATGAGGACGTACTTTTTTGTAAAGCAAATCGCCTTCAGAAATAATACCTAATAATTTATTGTTGTCATCCACTACGGAAACAGCTGTTAAATTATATTTTACCAACAAATCAGCTACATCAGAAATTGGCGCATCTTTGCCAACAGTAACAGGGTATTTATTCATTACTTCTTGGATTTTCATAGTGAATTCCTCCTTACAAATACATCTTGCTTTATTATACTATTCGACATAATATAATAAAACTCCTTTTTTTATAAGAACATTATATAAATAATTTATAAGGCTATTACAAATAGTATTTCTGATACTAATACAAAATCAATCTGCACTCATCATAATATATATTATTTATTCAAGCGATACGATCTATTTAAATTAACTACATCACCAATGATATGGTTCATTACGATTAATTTTAGACGCCCTATAAATTTGCTCTACTAGTAATAAACGTACCATTTGATGGGTAAATGTCATAGGACTAAAGGATAATTTATAATTTACAGACTTGCGCAACTCATCGCTTACGCCAAAAGCACCGCCAACGATGAATGCCATATCACTTATACCATCGACTTCTAGTTTAGCTATTGTTTTGGCCAAGTCTTCAGAGGACATCGTTTTACCGTACACATCTAACAACACTGTATAAGCATTCTTTGGAACAGCTTTTAATAAACGTTCCCCTTCTTCTGCAACGACTTGTTTTCGATCTGCATCACTCGGCTTATCCCCAATTTTACTTTCATTTAGTTCTGTAATCGTAATGCCTCCGTATGGACGCATACGTTTTACAAATTCTGCTACCCCATCGCGCAAGTAAGCGTCTTTTAACTTGCCAATACAAACTACATAAAATCTCATACTCTACCTCTTTACAGATTGTATAGACACAATTTCATTAGGTTGTCCATGTTGCAATTTCATTTCCGGTCCAATGCGAACGCCACCATCTACGAGCATTTTCCCAATCGTTTGGGTAACAAGGACGGCATTATTGTTATTTTCAGAACGATGGGCCAAAATAACTTGCATAAAGTCAGGTCGCTTCATCATGAGCAAAGCTTGGGCAGCCATTTCATTGCTTAAATGGCCTTCATCGCTGGCAACACGTTGTTTTAAAAATGGTTGATAAGGACCAAACCGTAACATATGAGGATCATAATTGGCTTCTAGTACTAACAAAGTCGTATCATCCATACGATGTAAGATACTATCAGAAATTACACCTGTATCGGTAACGACAGTAGCCTTATCTTTTCCAGCAAATACATTAATACCTATTGGATCAGCCGCATCATGACTAACGCCAAATGACTCGACTACAAGATTGCCAAGAGAGAGGCTACCCTTAGTCAATTCGATTAATTGGTTTTTTGGCACAATTAACTTATCTTGAATTTCACACCACGTCCCTTGTTTCGTATACACAGGGATATCAAAACGTTTCAACAATTGTTGAAGCCCTGCAATATGATCACTATGTTCATGACTGATAAAAATGCCCTCTACCTGTGCCATATCGATATGCAATTCTTTTAAACCATTGACGATGCGCCGGCAACTAATGCCCACATCGTGCAATATGACGGAGTTCCCTTTTTTTATTACTGTACAATTGCCTTTGCTACCACTAGCAAGAACATGGACCTCCAACGGTGAGGATTCACTCATCAAAACACTCCATATACTAAATCATAATTTTTTACATATGTCTGTGAAAGTCAATCTATTATCACTTTCACTAACACAATCATTAATTGGTTTCAGATAATTCACTCAAGCGTTCTACAAAGTATGACATATTAGCTTCAATATCTGGTCCACGGCGGAACATGTCACCAC
>NZ_UQYC01000079.1 GCF_900545205.1 uncultured Veillonella sp.
GCGATTATGTACCAGAAGCTCCTGCTACAATGTTCAAAGGTAACTACTAATACCTAAGACCTTACAAAGGCCCTAACGTGGACATGTAGTCAGTAAAGAAGGGGACATAAACACTGTTTATGTCCCCTCTCTTATATTTTTTTAATCTCATTAACCTCAAAAACCATGAGGTTAAAAAATTTTAAGAGATATATTAATTTTTATGATAAGTTTATCTGTTATTTTATTGTAAGCTTTTATTTTAACTGAACTTTTACAACTTAATACAATAGCGATTTACTCATCAATTAAATTGATTAAGCTACATCGTCCTGTTAAGCATATATTTTTATTTTTCTTGAAAGGATGATTTTAGAAATGAGTGCTATCACCGTTCTATTAGCGCTATCTCCAATCATTTGGTTGATCGTAGCGTTATCCATCTTGAAATTACCTGCATGGCAAGCAACAAGTGTTGCTGCAATCGGTTCTTTCATCATCGCTATTACAGCATTCCAATCTGACCCATTCATTATGGTCACTGGTGCCCTTGAAGGTGCCGCTTTGGCAATCTGGCCAATCCTATTAGTTATTACAGCTGCTATCTTCGTTTATAACTTGGTAGTACATACGAAAGCAATGGAAACTATTAAAACAATGCTTTCTTCTGTAACATCTGATACTCGTGTACTTGCATTGTTACTTGCATGGGGCTTTGGTGCCTTCATGGAAGGTATGGCTGGCTTTGGTACTGCCGTTGCAATTCCAGCTGCTATGATGGTTGCAGTAGGTTTTGATCCACTAAAATCTATCATCGCATGTCTCGTTGCTAACTCCGTACCTACAACATTCGGCTCCATCGGTATTCCAACAACTACATTGGCATCCTTAACAAGCCTTGATCCAAGCCATTTAGGTACATTCATTTCCGTACAATTATTCTTACTTAACCTTATCGCACCATTCTTCGTTGTTATGATTATTGGTGGCGGTGTTAAAGCGTTAAAAGGCGTATTCCTTGTTACATTACTTTCCGGTTTAGCATTAGCTGTTCCTGAAACTGTAATCAACGCTGTAATGGGTCCAGAATTATCCGTAATCTCTGCATCTATCGTTATCATGGCAGTTATCATTATCTGTGCAAAAATTATGCCTCCTAATGATCCTGAATACGCAGTTAAACAAACTGGCGAAGTTCCTAAAGTTTCCAGTGGCGAAGGCCTTGTAGCTGCAATGCCATTCATCTTGATCTTCGTATTATTGTTATTAACTTCCAAATTGTTCCCTGCAATTAATGGTCCTCTTGCGTCCATTAAAACATCCGTACCTATTTACCAAGGTCCTGGTGCAAAACCTTACACATTCGTATGGATTGCAACTCCTGGTATCATGATCTTCATCGCTGGTATTGTTGGTGGTTTCATCCAAAAAGCAAAAGCTGGCGAAATCTTCGGTACATTGGGTTCCACAGTTAAAAACTTGAAATTCACATACCTTACAATCATCACAGTTGTTATGACAGCTAAATTGATGACTTACTCTGGTATGACTGCAGATATTGCGAAAGCAATGGTTGCTGGTACAGGTTCCTTGTATCCTCTATTCGCTCCTATCGTAGGTGCGTTGGGTGCCTTCTTGACTGGTTCCGGTACAAACTCCAACGTATTGTTTGGCCCACTTCAAATCGCTGCAGCTCAAGGTTTAGATCCTACAAACTTCGAAGACCTTGGCTTCTGGTTGGCAGCAGTTAACTCCGGTGCAGCTGGTATCGGCAAAATGTTGTCCCCACAATCCATCGCGATTTCTATTGGTGCCGTAGGTCCTGCTTTGAAAGCATACCTAGAAAACCACAAAGAAATTGGTTCTGAAGAAGCTCACAACTTAGAACATGAAATCGAAGCAAGCGTTATCATGAACAGCGCGTTCAAATACTTCTTGATCTTCATCATTATGCATGGTTGTATCTCCTTCTTCGGTCAACATTTCATCCATGAAATTCACCACTTCTTCTTCTAAGATTTGGTAACATAAAAAGAACAGCTCTTAATGAGCTGTTCTTTTTTATTGTTATATATTAGGATATTCCAAGTAGTACAACCTTAAGGAGTTAATCCACATTGTTACACATTATAAGCTCTCAGTCTATTAGTAGACCTCTTGCTCCACTTCCCATTTTGTAAATGTGCCAGTATCTGCATCAATTTCAAAGTCGTATTCATAACCATTGTAATGAATTTCACCTTCATACTCTAAACGACCATGATCATAATCGCGATTGAACTCAGTTATATTAGTAACCGTTGCACCCGGTACACGTGCCAATGCACTTTGCACGGCCTCATCAGAACTAATAGCTTCCACTGAGGACACTACCGTAGTACTCAGGACAGCTACTACAGTCAAAATCAAGGATTTTACCATTTTTTTCATATAATTCTCTCCTACACACATAAACCAAATTGATACTTTTAGATATAAATAATATAACTTATTGTAATCGATGAGAGAAAAGATAGCAAATCATAATTCTTATTAAGAAAAATCTATAGAAATTATCTACTAATCATGTTACAATACATCGTATCAAATAGAAAAAATTAAATGCAGTCTGCGAAGTGCGATTCGCAGGCTTTTATTTTTCCCATTTTAAGATAGGAGGATTATATGAATCAAGAAAATTCTGCTAAGGTTTCCTTTATCTTGGTAGTATTCCTTGGCATGTTAACAGCCATAACACCGCTCGCAACAGATCTTTATTTACCAGCATTGCCGATTATGCCTGGCGAATTAAATACAACCGCATCTAATATTCAAATGACCATTGGTGTTATGACCTTTGGTGTTGCATTAGGCCAATTATTTGGTGGCCCTATTAGCGATACAATGGGTCGTAAATTACCACTCATCGTAGGCAATTTACTATGTGTCATCTCTAGCATCATTTGTGCCTTTGCACCTAACATCGAAATACTTTTACTAGGTAGATTCCTACAAGGTTTAACTGGATCTGTAGGTGTTGTAATTGCCAAGGCTATCGCTCGAGACTTTGCTTCTGGTCAAGAATTGACGAAACTCTTCGCCTTACTTATGATGGTTAACGGCTTAGCTCCAGTACTTGCCCCTCTCATAGGTGGCCAATTGCTCTTATTCACTACATGGCGTGTAATCTTTGTAATTCTAGCAGTATTCTCTGCTATTCTATTAGTAGGCTCACTTCTATTCCGTGAAAGCTTACCAAAAGAAAAACGTATTACAGGCGGTGTAGGTGTAGCAGTTAAAAATTATATTACCCTCATCAAAGATAAGCCATTCTTAGGTCAAACATTAATACAATTATTTGCCTTTGGCGGATTTTTTGCTTATATATCAGGTTCATCCTTTGTATACCAAAATATTTTTAATCTTTCCGCTCAAGAATTTAGCTATCTTTTCGGTATTAACAGCTGTGGTATTGTCTTAGCTAGTGCCATTAGTAGTCGTGTTAGTAATGTTATAACAGCTAAACAATTACTAACATTCAGCCTATGGCAACTTACAATTGGTTCCTTACTATTCTTAATTGCTATGATTTTCGAATGGTCACTCATCCCTGTAACAACCATCCTATTCTTTACCGTATGTACCGTATCCCTATTCGGCTCCGCCTCATTCTCTATGGCGATGACCAACTACGGGAAAATGGCAGGCAGTGCCTCTGCCATACTCGGCTTTGCCAGCATGTTCGCTGCAGGCATCGTATCTCCACTCGTTGGCATTGGTGGAGATCATACGGGTGTACCAATGGGGATAACAATGCTAGTATGTGCAGTGCTTTCCTTATTGTGCCTATATGGTTTAGTTGAAAAAGAATAATCTATTTTACATTTGTGTGAGCCTTACAATGGGGCCCCGTTACAATAGAATAAATTTTAGTATAAAAACAGCGTTACCTTTTTCTTGCTCAGTACGTCACTTCGTTCCGTAAAATCGCTTCGAAAAAGGTAACGCTATTTTTATTAATTTTTGCTATGAAGATGTCCCATTGTAAGGCTTTAAAACTCTGTCTAAAATAGATTACTTCTTATTCCCTACAAACACCATAAGCACAATAAAGGAAAGCTACTATCCAACTGATTATAGAAAAAAGAATACAGCCCTCTCTGCAACGATTTTACGGAGCGTAGTGACGTACTGAGCCAAGAGAGGGCTGTGTTTTTCTATACTAATGATATACAGTTGTATCCGGGCCCCATTATAAAATGAAAGCACCTTATCGCTTATTTACAATAGCTCCTTTCCCTTCTACCATTTGCACTAGTTATATTTTCAATGGGACATCTTCATAAATAACGTATATAGAAAAGAACAAAGTCCTCTCCCTACCATTTCCGTTAGGTGTATTGCTAATTTTTTGTAAATAATGAGATAACAAACTCGATGGAGCTATTAGGGATATAGTAGATTGGATTACTTACATTTTATAATGGGACATCTTTATAACTAGTGTATATAGAAAAGAATACAGCCCTCTCTGCAGCGATTTTACGGAACGTAGTGACGTACTGAGCCAAGAGAGGGCTGTATTTTTTCTATACTAATAATATGCAGTTGTATCCGGGCCCCATTATAAAATGGAAGCACCTTATCGCTTATTTACAATAGCTCCATCGAGTTACAAAACTATTATTTTAGCTAAAATTAGCAATACACTAACTACTTACTCAAACATGGTCGATAGTAATAGTTTCAAGCGGTTTGCTTGGTTTACTGCACTGGAGCCTGGATCGTAGTCGATGGCAGCAATGCGCACGTCTGGGTAGGCAGCGGATAGTGTTTTTACCATGCCTTTACCTGTTACGTGGTTTGGTAAGCAGCCAAATGGTTGCAAGCATACGATTTGTTTTGCCCCTTTTTCGATGAGGTCGATCATATCGCCTGTAAGGAACCAGCCTTCACCGCATTGGTTACCAAGGCCAATGTATTGAGCTGCTTCTTTTGCTACTTCTGTCATACGTTGTAGAGGGTCGAAGTGTTTGGACGCCGCTACGGCTTTAGCGTATGGCAAGCGGTAGAGTTCAAGGGCTTCACGAGCCAATGTACCGAAGAAGCCAGATAGCCATGTACCATCAAGGTGTTTAGCCCGGTACGTGCTGTCCATTGCACAGTACAAGAAGAAGTCTAATAAACCAGATGTAACGACTTCGCCACCTTCTTTTTCAATGAGTTCATTGATATGGTTGTTAGCACTTGGGTGGAATTTAACGTAAATTTCCCCTACGACGCCAACGCGAGGTTTTTGTACATCTTTATTAACTGGCAAGTTATCAAAGTCATGAATAATTTCTTTGATGTACTTATTGTACTGACGAAGACTGGCAGATGTAATGTTTTCACGTAACTTTTTAATCCAGTAATCACATAATGCATCTGTAGAGCCTGGGTTGGTTTCGTAAGGCCGTGTAGCCAATACGCATTGCATGAGGGCATCACCGTAAACAACGGCTTGAATCATGCGATGTAAGAAACCTTTTGTCAATTTAAAGCCTGGTTGACGTTCCATATCACTCGCATTGAGGGATAGGATCGGCACTTGTTTCATACCAGCGTCAATCAATGCTTTACGCAAATAGCCAATGTAGTTTGTAGCACGGCAACCACCACCTGTTTGAGAGATGATAACAGCCGTTTTATTGATGTCGTATTTACCCGATAACAATGCAGACATGAGCTGGCCTACAACGATAATCGCTGGGTAACATGCATCATTATTGATGTATTTCAAGCCCACTTCAATGTCGTCACGCGTTGGTGCTGGCAACATTTCAAAGTTATAGCCTTCATTTTTGAGGACTGGATCTAATAGACTAAAATGCAATGGTGACATTTGTGGCACCAAGATTTTATAGGTCTTACGCATTTCCTCTGTGAATACAACGCGATTATAATCGTACGTTGGTAATTGCTCTTCCACCACTTCTGGTGCTTCTGGGTTATGATGACGACGCAAGCTACGTTCCATTACGGATTGCAAGGAACGTAAACGGATTGTTACAGCCCCAAGGTTTGTACCTTCATCAATTTTGAGTAAGGTATGAATTTTATGGTTTGCTGAAAGTATATCTTTTACTTGATCCGCTACGATAGAGTCAAGGCCACAACCGAAGGAGTTAAGTTCAACGATTTGGAACCCTTCTGTTCTACTTACGAATTCAGCAGCGCGATATAAACGGCTATGGTAGGACCATTGGTCTACAACACGTAAATGCTTAATTTCATTGCCTAGTGGAGCAACACCATCTTCTGTAAGAACAGCCATACCAAGAGATGTAATAAGCTCTGGAATACCGTGGTTAATACCGGAATCCAAATGATATGGACGACCAGCTAATACGATGGTAGGAATTTGTTCTGCTACGAGGCGAGATACAGTTTTCTTTGTCGTTTCACGGTAAGAGGCCTTACAATTTTCTTGTTCTTCCCAAGCTTTTTCTACAGCATTAGCAATATCTTTCTTCTTGAGATTCAAGAAGTCCAATGCTTTCACAAGGGCCGGAACAAGAGATTTCTTATCAGCCAATGGCAAGAATGGTGCGTGGAATGGAGTATCCCCCAGAACCTCTTGCATGTTATTTTTAATAAGTTCCGGATAGGAAATAACCATTGGACAATGGTAATTATTGTCGCGGCTAAATTCCTTAGGGCCATGCTGAATACAAGGGTACCAAACAAAGTCTACTTGTGCATTCGCCAGATCACGAATATGACCATGTACCGCTTTTGCTGGGTAGCAAGCTGTATCGGATGGAATTGTATCAATAGCCTTGTTGTATTGTTCCTTTGTAGTGTAATCGGAAAGGATTACTTCGTAGCCAAGTGTATTAAAGAATGTAAACCAGAATGGGAAATCCTCATACATGTTGAGGACACGAGGAATACCTACGCGCATTTTACCTTCGAACTCTGGAATATTTTTCTTCAAATAATAGTCGAAGTAACGACGCAATTTAACGTCTACTAAGTTAGGAACTGCTTTGCGTTCCTCTTGAATCATACCGCCCGCACCACGATCACAACGGTTACCAGTTACGTAGGTACGACCATCAGAGAAGGCGTTGATGGTAAGCATACAGTTATTGGAGCAAAGGCCACAATTGCGCATTGTCGTAGATACTTGTAAGGAGTTAAGACCATTGCTATCGAGCAAAGTACTTTTTTCCTTTTGTAACTCTTCTGCTGTTTCAGCTGCAAGAAGGGCCATACCATAAGCACCCATCAAGCCAGACCAAAACAGAGGCAAAAGTATCCAGTTAATTGGACAGTATTATCCGTCAGAAAAT
>NZ_UQYC01000080.1 GCF_900545205.1 uncultured Veillonella sp.
TCTTGATGGATAGTATTCGTGCGGTATTTATAACGCACGATCATGCTGACCATATCAAAGCTGTGGGTAATCTGGGAGAAAAATTGAATATTCCTGTTTATACAGCTTCAGAACGAACTTTTGATTTACTTACTCAAACGTCTGGACGTGCCGGTAGGGGTGAAAAACCGGGTAGCGTTGTAATACAAACATATAATCCTTTAAATTATGCTATAATAAAGAGTAAGGCTCATGATTATGTAGGCTTTTACAATGAAGAAATTCAAAATCGTAAAGCCTTAGGATATCCTCCATTTAGGGAGATGATACATATGGTAGTGCGTCATCAGAATATGGACACCTTGGAGACCATTGCTAATCGCATTGTAAGCGATTTAGAGGCCCATAAAGGTAATGACGATATTCTCATCAATGGACCTTATGAAGCAAGTATTAAAAAGGTACGGGATATGTATCGATTAGCGATTATGATTCGCGGTACCGATTTATCAAATTTAAAAGAATATATATATAATTCGTGGATCTTCACACAAGAAGGTCTTTTGATTGATGTGGATCCAGTTTAGTATAGGAGTTTAAATGGCAGTATTAGATGTTGTGAAAGCAGGTCATCCCGTTTTAAAACAAATTGCGGAACCTGTAGAACATGTTAATAAAAAACTTAGAGCCCTTATCGATGATATGGCTGAAACAATGTATGAAACTGAAGGCGTTGGATTGGCTGCACCTCAAGTAGCTGTATCAAAACGAATTATCGTCGTAGATGATCATGCTGGTAGCGGTCTCATTGCCTTAATTAATCCTGAGATTACTCATGCTGAAGGCTCTCAAGTGGGTCCAGAAGGATGTTTGAGTGTACCTGGTTATTTTGGTGATGTTGAAAGATTCGATAAAATTACAGTTAAAGGTATTGACCCTCATAATAAAAAAGTAACAATTAAAGCTGAAGGATTCTTGGCGCGTATTTTTCAACATGAAATTGATCATCTAGAAGGGCATTTGTTTATTGAAAAAGCAACTAATTTACGATTGATTACGGATCATCCAGAGGAGAAAGAAATTGTCTAATCAAAAACAATTGCGCGTCGTATTTATGGGGACGCCAGACTTTTCGGTTCCTACTTTAGAAGCATTAATTAAGGCTGGACACTCTATAGTTGGTGTATATTGTCAGCCTGATAAACAAAAAGGTCGCGGTAAACAAGTTCAAATGCCACCTGTAAAAGTGTCAGCTCTGAAACATAATTTACCTGTGTTCCAACCTGTTACATTACGTGATGAGCAAGTGCAAGCTGAATTAGAAGCATTAAAACCAGATGTAGTAGTGGTTATTGCATACGGTAAAATTTTACCGCCATGGCTTATTCGCTTACCTCAATATGGATGTATTAACGTTCATGCATCTATCTTACCTAAGTATAGAGGGGCTGCACCAATTCATTATGCCATATTAAATGGTGATGCTAAGACTGGTGTTACTATTATGCATATGGATGATGGTCTTGATACTGGTGACATTATCGATATCGTGGAGACCGATATCTTACCTGGTGAAACGACAGGTCAATTATTTGAACGTATGGCTGTACTTGGTGGCGAAACCATTGTTCCCGTATTAACTCGTTGGGTTAATGGGGAAATTGTGGCAACTCCACAAGATGACTCAATAGCTACACATACGACCAAAATTACAAAAGAAATGGGACATATTGATTGGTCTAAGCCTGCTAATGAAATTGCAAACCTCATTAGAGGACTTAACCCAGCTCCTGGATGTTATACATATCTCGATGGAAAACGTTTAAAAGTATGGTCTGGAGAAGTGGTTCCCAGTGATACGACTCACTGTTTGATAGATGTTCATGGTAAACATGTACCAATTGCTATTTCAGCCACAACTGTTCCTGGTACAATCGTATCTAAAACAGCCGGGTTAGGTGTATTTTGTGGTGATGGAAATATACTTCTATTAACAGAAGTACAACCGGAAAATAAAAAGCGTATTTCTGCTACCGATTTTATTAATGGACATCAGATAAAGGAAGGTATCGTTTTTGGAGACTCAATGTAAGCAGTACGAAACGTATCCGTTATACCTGATATTATCATCAATTACATGTGCTTTAATTACTGCCATAATCGGCTTTCTAATGTATGTGTTAGAACCGGGGCTTACACAATTACATCCTATTGCACCCATAATTATTACAATTGTTTTTTCTGTATGTATTTGTGTCATATGGTTATTGTGCTTATCCTTGATTATTGCTAGTTTCGGTATAATACGGTTACATCCTATTGTTTTAAGACTAGCCAATCAGTTTATATATGGATTATTTCCATTATCCTTATTGATTGGTAAAGTGAGAGGGGTTACTAAGGATCAATTGCGTCAATCTATGATTGATTTGATTAATCATCTCGTGATGCTAGATATGTATACGGTTGATCCAAAACGCATATTGTTATTAACACCGCATTGTTTACAGGAAAGCTCGTGTGTTCATAAGGTTACACATGATGTATATAATTGTAAGCAGTGTGGTAGATGCCAGGTTGGAAGTTTATTACAAGTTGCCAAAGATTATGGCTGTCAATTTATAGTGGTAACAGGTGGTACATTAGCGCGAATGAAGGTAAAAGAAGCAAGGCCTAAGGCTATTGTAGCGATTGCTTGTGAACGTGATTTAGCAAGTGGTATGGCCGATGTATTTCCTATACCTGTCATTGGTGTTTTAAATGAAAGACCTAATGGACCATGTTGCAATACTACGGTGGATCCTGAACGAGTTCGTGCAGCAGTTGAACAATTGATTGGTAGGAAAAACGATGACTGAAGTAAAAAGTTATGAACAACAAAATATTCGATTGCTCGCAGTGAAAGCTTTGAGTGATATTAATCGTAATGGTGCTTATGCGAATATCAAGTTACAGGAGTATTTACAGAAATATCATCTATCCGATTTAGACAGACGATTTTTTACTGAGTTGGTATATGGTGTTATTCGTAGAAAAAATTATCTTGATGCCATTATTATTCACTTTGCAAAACGACCTCTCAAGAAATTATCTTCAATGGTTGTAGAAATTCTTAGACTAGGTATTTACCAAATTATCTATATGGATAAGGTACCTGAAAGTGCAGCTGTCAATGAATCTGTTAAATTGGCTAAAAAGTTAACTAGAGGTTTATCTGGTTTTGTAAATGCAGTGTTACGTTCCGTTTTGCGTGAAAGTGATAGTATTTCTATTGGTGAACTTGCTAAATCTGAGGCTGAAGAAATTTCTTTCATTTATAATCAACCATTATGGTTGGTTAATTTATGGATGAATGAAATGGGTAAGGATAAGACTATAGATCTTTGCGCTTGGTTTAATGAACAACCTAGATTGACGGCACGTATCAATACGATAAAAATATCTATTGAGGATTGCCTAAAAGAATTACAAGATTTAGGTTGGACCGTTGAGCAGGATACATATATTCCAGAAGTAGTTTATATTAATGCGCATCAAGGCCATTTAGAAAAAGCAAAACCTGTTATCGATGGGCACATTACCTTTATGGATAAAGCATCTATGTTAGTGGCCCATGTAGTAAATCCGCAGCCAGGAGAGCGCATATTAGATTGTTGTGCTGCGCCAGGTGGTAAGTCTATGCATATGGCAAGCCTCATGAATAATACAGGCGCTATTATGAGTTGTGATATATACGATCATAAATTAGACCTTATGAATCACAATGCTCAGCGATTGGGCGTATCTATTGTTTCTACTAAGCTCCAAGATGGTCGTTATTTACCTGATAATTGGAAGGAACAATTCGATCGTGTCTTAGTTGATGCACCATGTTCTGGACTTGGCATTTTACAAAAAAAATTAGATATGCGTTGGAGAAAAACAGAATCCTTACTTACTGAATTGCCTCCATTACAGCTTGAAATATTAGAAAAAGCCGCTGAAATGGTCAAAGTTAACGGATATTTAGTATATTCTACATGTACGATCAATAGCGGTGAAAATGAGGATGTATTGGAAAAATTCTTAGCAACTCATAAGAACTTTGTTATTGACCCTGTATCCTATGAAGGATTACCACCATCTACCGATGGTATGATTACAACATATCCACCGCGAGATCATATGGATGGATTCTTCATGGCTCGTATGAAGCGCATATCATAATAATAGAAATGGAGTACCATGATAGAATTATTGGGTAAGTCTTTAGAAGAATTACAATCTATCTTTAAGACCCATAATATACAAAAGTTTCGAGCGAAACAGTTAATCGACTATATCTATCATAGATATGTGTTTGATTTTCAAGACATGACACAATTTCCAAAAGAATTGCGTCAATGGTTAAGTGATAACTGTGTTATTTCTTTACCTACATTAATTACAGAGTCTATTTCTCCAGATGGGAAGACTCGTAAAATACTCGTTGAATTGACAGATCAAAGTCGAGTAGAAGCCGTTTTGATGGAACAACATTATGGATATTCTGTATGTGTTTCTTCTCAAGTGGGCTGTGCTATGGGATGTGTATTCTGTGCTTCAACACAAGGCGGTTTATACCGTGATTTGACAGTGGCTGAAATCATAGGTCAAGTTGTTATCTTCGGGGCTCTTACTAAAGAGCAAATTCATTCTGTTGTCGTTATGGGCGCAGGTGAGCCGTTACAAAACTATGATAATGTGTTACAAGCTTTACAACTGTTACACGATCCTGTAATTTGTAATATTAGTTATCGTAAGATGACGATTTCTACCTGTGGATGGGTTCCTAACATCTATAAGCTAGCTGATGAAGGATTGCCTATAACATTAGCACTCTCATTACATGCTACAAATAATGAAGTGCGTCGTAGTATTATGCCTGTTGGGGCTCGTTATGAATTGACGGAAGTCTTAGATGCGGTAAAATATTATTATGATACGACTCAACGTCGTATTACCTTTGAGTATATCCTTATAGATTCTGTAAACGCATCTATGGAGGAGGCTCATGCATTGGGGAAAATCTGTAAAGATTTCCCAAATTGCCACGTTAACTTAATACCTGTTAATGGCAATGAACATATAGAATTATATAAACCATCTATTACGAATATGAATACATTTAAAGACATCGTTGCTTCCTATGGCGTATCTGTAACGGTACGCAAAGAGATGGGCGATGCGATCCAAGCCGCATGTGGACAGCTAAAAGCAGCTCACGGTCGGAAAAAGGAGAATCATGAATAATTTTGTTGGTTTAAGTAAAATTGGACTTGTGCGTCAGCGCAATGAAGATCGATTTTTTATAGACGGTCCTATTTGTGCTGTCACTGATGGCATGGGTGGCTATAGTGGTGGTGAAATTGCTAGTACCTATGCTGTTGATGAAATAAAAGAATATTTGGCCTCCCTTCAAACGGTTGGTCAACAAGACTTATGTGATGCTATTATTCATGCAAATGAACGTATAGCCAATCGCGTAGCTCATGAAGAACGTCTTGCTGGTATGGGTACTACTGCTGTTGTTACAGCTATTAATGGTAACCAATTATACTGGGCAAGTGTTGGCGATAGTCGTTTGTATGTATATAGAGATGGTCTTTTACGACAAATTACTACTGATCATTCTATGGTACAAGAATTATTAGCTGCTGGAGAGATTACAAAGGATGAAATGCTAAATCATCCTCAAAGAAACTTATTAACCCGTGCAGTCGGTGTTGATGATACTTTAGAGGTAGATAGTGGTGTAGAATCCATTCTTCCAGGTGATCGTATTTTACTTTGCACTGATGGACTATGCGGTTATGTATCAGATGATGTAATAGCTAGTGCTTTACAATCTACTGATGATGATATGAAAGTTATAGAATCATTAATGGAAACCGTATATGATGTCGGCGCAGGAGATAATGTGACCATTGTGGTGGGAACAATCTAATCTAGAAATGGAGAAATAATGAGTACTATGAATATAAAAGGTATACTTCTAGATAACCGCTACCGAATAGTTGATAAAATTGGCGTTGGTGGAATGGCTGACGTATACCTTGGAGAAGATACCTTACTAGGTAGACAAGTAGCAATTAAAGTATTGCATGCTAACTTTGCCAATGATGATGAGTTTGTTACGCGTTTTAAACGAGAAGCACAAGCTGCAGGCAAACTAAATCATCCTAATATTGTAAACATGTATGATGTAGGGTTTGATCAAGACTTACACTATATCATTATGGAATATGTAGATGGTGAAACATTAAAAGAATACATTACTCGTCATGGCAGACTATCCATAGATGAGGCTGTTAAATTCACAATTGCTATTGCTGAGGGTTTAGAGCACGCGCATACAATGGGAATAGTACATTGTGATATTAAACCACATAATGTTATTATCACTCGTACTGGTCGTGTAAAAGTTACTGACTTTGGCATCGCTCGAGCTATGAATGCTACCAATACCGTGATGTATACGAACTCTATTTTAGGGTCGGCCCATTATTTATCACCAGAACAAGCTAGTGGTAAACCTGTAGATGGAAATACTGATATTTACTCTTTAGGGGTAGTTTTATATGAAATGCTTACTGGAAGGGTTCCTTTTGAAGGGGAAACACCAATCGCAGTAGCATTAAAACATGTGCGTGAAAAAGTAGCTCCTCCAACCCGATATAATCCGTCTATTCCACCGCTTTTAGAAGCAGTAGTAATGAAGGCTCTATCTAAAAATCCTGCGGATCGTTTTGATTCTATTTCTGATATGATTAGTGATTTACGATTGTCCCAAGGATTTACAATGGGGAAAACACAACGTCATGAACCATATGACTTTGCTACACAAATGATTCCAGCTGTTGATCCTGAAGCTATGGAGGATTTCAGTACCATTCAAGAAGAGCAAAAAGATGAGGGTAAAAAGAAGAGTATGTTAAGTAAAATAGCTTCTATTCCACAAAAATATATTGTTCTAGGTGCTGCTGTTATTTTCTTAGTAGCATTCTTAGGTGCCTTCTTGAGTTATGGTAACTTCTGGAGCAATACAACAGTAGATGTACCTAATGTTGTAGGTAAGCAAGTATCTGTAGCTAAAAATATTTTAGAAGATAAACATTTGCGTGTATCTACAAGTGAAGTTACAAACCCTGATGTACCAGCAGGTCAAGTTATTTCTCAGACTCCAGGGGCTGGGGAAAAGGTTAAAGAACAACGAACAATAAGGTTCGCCTTTTATAATAGTACATGCGCGGTAGAGCGCTTCTGT
>NZ_UQYC01000081.1 GCF_900545205.1 uncultured Veillonella sp.
CTTCTTTTAATTTAGCTACTACTGGTTTCAAATGTTCAGGTAATGCATTTTCTACAAATACGTCACCACCAGCCATAGCAGCTGCAATCAAGTATGTACCAGCTTCGATACGGTCAGGAATAACCGTATGAATCGCACCATGTAATTGAGGTACCCCTTCAATGCGGATTACATTTGTACCAGCACCGCGGATGTTAGCGCCCATTGCATTTAAGAATGTCGCTAAATCAACGATTTCAGGTTCTTCCGCAGCATTTTCGATAACAGTTTTCCCTTCAGCCATGGAAGCGGCCATAATTACGTTTTCTGTAGCCCCTACACTTGGGAAGTCCAAGTAAATTTGAGTGCCTTTAAGGCCTTCTGGAGCATGAGCATATACATAATCTTCAGTAATTTCAATTTTAGCACCTAACGCTTCGAAAGCTTTTAGGTGAAGATCAATAGGACGTGCACCGATAGCACAACCACCTGGCATGGAGATTTTAGCCTCCCCTTTACGCGCCAAAAGTGGACCCATTACAAGGAAAGATGCACGCATTTTGCGTACAAGCTCATAAGGAGCTTCCGTAGCAGTCAATGTAGATGCATCGAAGATAATTTCATCATCTGCTTTATTACGAGTAATTTTAACCCCCAAAGACTCGATAACTTGGCAAATTGTACCTACATCTTCCAAATTTGGAATTTCAAGTAATTTACTAGGCGTTGATGCTAGCAAAGTACCGGCAATAATAGGGAGTACCGCATTTTTAGCGCTACTAACACGTACACGGCCTTCCAACCGATTGCCACCTTGAATGATTAGCTTTTCCAACAGAATTCCTCCTACACTTTTATATCGATCATCTTGTATGAACTACAAGACGTTGTATTTATAACGTCATATACTAAATGTTATTATACTATTTTTCGATATATCTCATCAAGAGAATGTGAGAAAATACTGAGAAAAAAAGCCCCTCAATTTGAGGGGCTTACTTTTTATTTTGCTTTTAAGGATTTTAGCTTTTCATCCATATGTACTGTGTCTAAGAAACGAACAGTGCCAGTTTTAGAACGCATTACGATAGTATGTGTACGCGCACCACCTGGGAAGTATTGAATAGCATTCAATAAGTTACCGCGAGTAATAGCAGTAGCCGCGAAGATAACATCATCTGTACGAACTAAATCATCCAATGTAAGTACTTGATTTACATCGGTAATACCCATTTCATGACAACGACGAATTTCTTCTTCTGTTTCTGGTTTCAAGCGGGCTTGCATATCGCCACCTACGCATTTCAAAGCAGCTGCAGCCAATACGCCTTCTGGTGCACCACCAGTACCAACAACCATGTGTACCCCAGAACCTTCAATACAACATTCCATAGCTGGGTTAACATCACCATCAGAAATTAACATAATACGTGCACCAAGATCACGGGCTTCTTTCATCAAACCATGATGACGTTCACGATCAAGCATAACAAGTGTAATTTCATCGACATTGCGATTCATTTTTGCCGCTACATTTTTGATATTTTCAGTTAAAGATTTAGTAATATCGATAGCACCTGCACCACGAGGACCAACGCAAAGTTTTTCCATGTACATATCTGGTGCATGTAACAAGCCACCTTTTTCAGCAATAGCCATAACTGCAATCGCACCATTTTGGCCTTTTGCAATCAAGTTTGTACCTTCAATTGGGTCAACTGCGATATCTACTTCTGGACCACCAGCACCTACATGTTCACCAATGTAAAGCATAGGCGCTTCATCAATTTCGCCTTCGCCGATAACTACTGTACCAGAAATACGAACAGAGTCAAATGCTTGACGCATTGCATCTACAGCAAGACCATCCGCTGCATCCTTTTGACCGCGGCCAAGTAACCGACCACTGCGTAAAGCAGCCGCTTCAACGACACGAGCAAATTCCAAAGATAATGTACGATCCATAATAGGCCTCCTTATAAGTCCTGTGTGTATTGTAATATGACTCTTACATTGAGCCGAATACTTAACTTATTGATTAGCTTGTTTCCAATCTGCCATAAATTTTTCAAGCCCTGCATCCGTCAACGGATGTTTCATAGCTTGCATAAGTACTTTGAATGGCACTGTTGCAATATGAGCACCGGCTTTAGCACATTGTATGATATGCAATGGTGTTCTCACACTAGCTGCAATAATTTCAGTTTCAATACCATGAATAGCAAATATGTCTGCAATATCTTGAATTAATGTAAGGCCATCCATGCTGATATCATCAATGCGACCCACAAATGGGCTCACATAGGTAGCACCTGCACGGGCTGCTAACAAGGCTTGATTGGCAGAGAAGATTAAAGTTACATTAGTTTTAATACCTTCTTTGCTCAAAACAGCAACAGCTTTAAGCCCTTCTGGAGTCATAGGCACTTTAATAACCACATTAGAGCCTAATTTTACTAAATCATGAGCTTCAGCAATCATACCTTCTGCATCAGAAGCAATAACCTCTGCACTTACAGGTCCCTCTACAAGATTTGCAATTTCAGAAATAACTTGTTTTAAATCGCGTTTAGCTTTCACGATAAGGGATGGGTTAGTAGTAACACCATCGATAAAACCAAAAGCATACGCTTCTTTTATCTCATCAAATTCTGCGGTATCAATAAAGAACTTCATCAAATGCCCCCTCTTATTTTGCTGCCTTGATTACTTCTACGCCACCCATGTAAGGAACAAGTACCTTAGGAATTACAACAGAACCATCAGCTTGTTGGTAATTTTCCAAGATAGCTGCTACTGTACGGCCCACAGCAAGACCAGAGCCATTTAATGTATGAAGGAATTCTGGTTTACCTTTAGGTCCACGACGGAATTTAATATTTGCACGACGAGCTTGGAAATCAGTCATATTGGAGCAAGAAGAGATTTCTCTGTACTTGCCTTGAGCTGGCATCCATACCTCTACGTCATATGTTTTAGCAGAACCAAAGCCAATATCACCTGTGCAAAGTGTAATGACACGGAATGGTAATTCCAATAAGCGCAATACTTCTTCTGCATTATCAGTTAACTTTTCTAATTCTGCGTAAGAATCTTCAGGTTTAGCTAATTTAACCATTTCAACTTTATTGAATTGATGTTGACGGATAAGACCACGTGTATCACGACCTGCAGAACCAGCTTCAGCACGGAAGCACGCTGTAAATGCAGTATAGTATTTAGGCAACTCTTCTTCGCTCAAGATTTCACCGCTATGATAATTAGTCAATGTAACCTCTGCTGTAGGGATCAAGAAGTATTCTGTATCCTCTACATGGTACATATCTTCAGCAAACTTAGGTAATTGACCAGTACCTGTCAAAGTCTCACGAGTTACCATATATGGAGTCATCATTTCAGTGTAGCCTTGTTTATCTACATGAAGATCAACCATGAAGTTAATAAGAGCACGTTCTAAACGAGCACCTAAACCTTTATATACTGTGAAACGAGCACCGCTCATTTTACCAGCGCGATTGAAATCAAGAATGTCGAGATTTTCACCTAAATCCCAATGAGCTTGTACATCAAAGTCGAATTGACGTGGTTCGCCCCATTTGCGTTGTTCTACATTTTCATCTTCATCAGCACCAACAGGAACAGATGCATCACACATGTTTGGCAACATCAATGCCGCATCACGTAATTTTGCTTCTACATCGCGAATACGATTATCAAGCTCAGCAATATCATCGCCTACTTTTTTCATTTCTGCGATTTTATCATCCGCATTTTCTTTATTGCGTTTTAATTGGCTAATCTCTTCAGTTACGGAGTTACGAAGAGCTTTTAACTCCTCTACTTTACCAATCAACTGACGACGTTCATCATAAGCGGATACAAAGGTTTCTAAATCGCCTTTCGTATGACGATTATCTAAGTTTTGTTGTACTAAATCAATATTTTCACGGACAAATTTCAAGTCTAACATACTATAAACCTCATCTTCCAACTATGCTACGAACAATATATTCAATACGTTTAAGTATACCATATATTGGTGTATTTATCATTAAATTATAAGATATCTACTAGTTTTGTCTTTAATTTTTATACTATTCATCATCATCTTCTTCTAGTAAATAATCTTTTGCCATCCATTTTCGAGTGCCTGTGAAAGAAATTGTAACCCATTTTTCCGTTGGATTCCCTCCGATTTCTTGGTCAATTTCATTGCGAATCGCATCGATTTCAGCAATCGTTTGATACGGAAAATTCTTGCGAACTAAAATATCAATTTCAATAATTCGAGTGTTGCCATATACTTGTACGCTAGAAACATAATCCTTGAAATTGTACTTTTCCATAAAGCGATCCATAATTTCCTGCACTTCATTATGTAATGAAGTTGGTGCCCACCCCAACACTTGTTTTACAGATGGGATGATAATGCGGAACGCAGACGGTATCATTTGCACCGCTAATACAACGAGAACAATGGGGTCAATATAAGCTGCCCAATCAGCATATTCAGTTCCTTCTAACATGATAGCTACGACGAAACTGATTAAGATAGCTGCTTCTAACAAAGCATCAACATACCAACTTACATTATCAAATTTAATTAAGTTGGACTGCAGACTCTTATTAATGCGACGCACATATAAGTAATATATTGTGTCCGCCACTGTAAAGAAAATAGCATAGTAAATAGCGGGTCCAAAATCTACATGACGGCCACCCGATATAAGGTCTGTAATGCCACTAGATAGGGCATAAATTACGATTAGTAATATAAAGAATCCTTCTACAGCTAGTACCAAAGGTTCAAACTGCCAATAGCCAAATTGAAAGCGCTTACTCGTTTCACGGGCTATTAACTTGGCCGTCATGAGCATCATGATCTTAATAACAACATCGACAAAAGAAAATACACCATCTAATAAGACCGCACTAGAACCGGTGACAATCCCCATTATAGTACCACTTACCGCTACAAGAGCCATTAGCCCAACAGATTGCATAAGTAACTTCTGTTCTATAGAGCGCCTTGCCCCTAATATATCCATCAAGTACCCCACTTTCTTAATTTATACATCTTTTTATTATACACCAAGGGCATTGATGCGCAACACGAGGTCAAATAAAACAGGTAGCTTGCATGCTATACAAACTACCTGCTAAAGATGTTATTTAAATTTTGTTTCCCTTTTTAACGTTATTAGAGCTGAAATATCAACCTTGAGGATTAGGTAATACGTGGCCCGCTACATAGCGCTCAACGATATGTCGATCATCACCAACATATAACCAACGCTCTAACCGCTCCTCTAAGGTGCGTTCATTCGGGTCAAATAGTGATGTATCATCAATGATAAGGGCATCTAGGTCACAACCTTTTTCAAAGCTCCCAACCTTACCAAAGAACCTGCCTCCACCCTTTGTAGCCATGTAGAAGGCTTCACTTAATGTGAGGGGCGCATAATTTGAATCTACTTCCACCCATTTCATTTTGGATAATCCAATTGCTTCTGTAAGAACCTTTGCCATTGATACCATATGACCGCCTGAGATATCAGAACCTAAACCAATGGGTATATTCCGTTTCATTAGCTTACGAATCGGTGCAATACCACTTGATAGGTTTACATTTGAAAATGGACAATGAGATACCATAGTTTGTGTTTCAGCCATACGATCCATCTCTCCATCACTCAAATGAATGCAATGAGCCATTACCGTTGGCGTCCGCCCCATCAATTTATGTTCATAATACACATCTGTATAATTTGGTGACTCAGGATATAATGCTGATACCCAATCAATTTCACCGTGATTTTCAGATAAATGGGATTGAACTGGAACCTTGTACTCTTCTGATAATGTACCAAGGCCATCCATCAACTCGCTCGTGCAAGATGGTACAAACCGAGGGGTAATAATAGGTTTTACTAAAGGGCCAAATGAAACAGATTCTTCTAACCACTCTTTAGTATCCACTAATGATTGATTCGTTTCTTCAATCAAGAAATCTGGACTATTGCGGTCCATATTAACCTTTCCAACATAGGCAGATAATCCAGCTTTTTGTAAAAGTTCCATCAACACTAATGTGCTCTCTTTATGGATAGTGCCGAACAATATGCTTCTAGTAGTCCCATTGCGCCATAAGTCTTGTACAAAGGCACCATATACTAGCCGTGCATAATCTAGATCACTAAACTTTGCCTCCTCAGGAAATGTATAGGTTTCTAACCAAGGTAAAAGTTCTTTATCCATCCCAAGGCCACGATTACAATACTGTGGAGCATGTGCATGTGTATCTACAAACCCTGGAATAATGAGATTATCACCATAATCAGTAACCTCACAATCTGCATAGGCTGGTGGAATACTTTCACCACAATATACGACTACACCATCTACGGCAATGATATAGCCATGTTGAATCGATATAAATTCAGAAGGACGCGGTGTATATAAGATATTACCTTTTAAAATAACTGTCGAATCCATATAACCTCCTCGCGTAATTAGAGCCCTAAAGTGCTAAGCTCATATAACACGCTAGTTTTTTCTTTAATAGACTATGCTATATGATTCATAGTATATGCTATTTAAATAGCAAAGTGAATGATGAACGCCACAGTCATGATGTACATAATAGGATGAATTTCATGACGACGGCCCGTTGTCAGTTTAATCAATGTATAAGAAATTTTAGTAATTCCTACAGTCCTTATATTAAATCGTATAAATTTACACTTCATATTCTTTTTTCAATACATAACCATACGCTTGTTTATAGCCATTGGCTTGTTCAGTAATGTATACACCTTGTATTTCTGGCGCAAACCCCGGCAACAGATTAATACCTTCCTCTAAAGCTAAGAAATAGTCACAAGCAGTCTTAGACCAACGCTCTCCAGGTTGCACGCATAATACACCTGGTGGGTACGGTAGAGCTCCTTCAAGAGCAATGCGACCTTCTGCCTCGCGTAGCGGTACTAATTCCCCCTTGTTACGTTGGAACTCAAAATTTGCCTTTTGTGGATTCATGACATAGTCTGGGACGAAAAGATTCTCAGGAATGCAACCCAAGTCGATATTCACAAAC
>NZ_UQYC01000082.1 GCF_900545205.1 uncultured Veillonella sp.
GGTTTTGCTTATGGTATTACATCTACAGCTACAAGTACAATCGTAGCCGCTATTATTCCAATGTCACGTCGTGGTGAAGGGATTAATTACTATGGTTTGTCTACATCTCTTGCCGCTGCAGTAGGTCCGTTCTTAGGTATTTTGATGCTTCATAGCCTTGGCTATGACTTTATCATCGCCTTCTGTGTTGCTCTTATCATCCTTTGTGGTATCGGTTCCGTTATCATGAAATTTAATGAACCTAAGCTCGATATTGATTCTGAAGAACATAAAGGCATTAAAATTTCCGATTATATCGAACCACGTATGAATTCTATTAGTCTTGTTTCTATACTAGTAGGTTTTGCATACTCTGGTGTTATTGGTTTTATGGCAGCTTATACAAAAGATTTAAACCTTATCTTAGCAGGTACATTCTTCTTCGTTGTATATGCTGTAGTTATTACGATAACAAGACCATTACTTGGTATTGTATTTGATATGAAAGGGGAAAACTTCGTTCTTTATCCTTGCTTCATATCTTTAGCGCTTGGTATTTTCTTATTGTCCATCGCTCACTCTACATGGCTTATACTCTTATCTGCTGTGTTTGTTGGTCTTGGTTACGGTACATTTATGTCAAACGGTCAAGCAGTAACTGTTAAAATCGTTCCTGTTCACCGCATTGGTGTTGCCACATCTACATATTTCATTGCCTTAGATATGGGCCTAGGTTTTGGTCCATACATTTTAGGTGCTATTAAAGAGGTAGTCGGTTATACAAGTATGTTCCATGTTACTGTTGTAGTAGCACTTCTTGCATTCGTTGCTTATTATTTCCTCTATGGCCGTTATGTAGGTACTGAAAAAGATCTTTCTTTGAAAGCTCGCGCTGAAGAAGAACAAATCAGAAATCGTAAACGTAATGGAAAATTAGCATAACATTAGCTATATTACTTACAATCACATAACATATAGAAAGGACTATACGAGATATATCGTATAGTCCTTTTTAATGTTAAGATATCTTAGTATTCCATTGTATTCTATACTACTAGTTTAGTATTTAAATATCGTTTAAATGCCATCTAGTAGTATAGGTGCATGAGAAGTTACATCGTAACCTATTATTTCTCAATATTAACGATGTTTACGATAATTTCTACGGCTTTTTTCATGTCATCAATACATGCGAATTCGTGACGACCATGTAGGTTTTCTACGCCAGTGAAGATATTAGGGGTAGGGATGCCCATGAAGGAAATTTTAGAACCATCTGTACCGCCACGGATAGGGTCGCAAATAGGAGTAATACCTGCTTTTTCCATAGCTGCTTTAGCTACGTTGACACATTCCATGTTGTCTTTGATGATATCGTACATATTGTAATATTGATCTTTTACGGATACTTCACATACTTCGCGGCCATAGATTTCGTTTAATGTTTGACCAGCTTGTAAGAAGAATGCTTTTTTCGCTTCGAACAATTCTTTGTCATGATCGCGAATGATGTAGTTCATTTTGCCTGTATCTACTTGTGTTTCCATGCTCATGAGCATAAAGAAACCTTGGCGACCGCATGTGTGTTCTGGAACAGCAGCACCTGGTAATAGAGCATCGAATTGCATTGCTAATTTAGCACAGTTAATCATAATGCCTTTCGCAGTGCCTGTATGAACAGATACACCTTTTAATGTAACAGTACCGCCAGCAGCATTGAATGTTTCGTATTCAAGTTGGCCAAGGCTTTCACCATCAATAGTATAAGCAAAATCAACAGGAAATTGTTTTACATCAAAGTGATCTGCACCGGTACCGATTTCTTCATCTGGGCCAAAGGCACACATGATTTTACCGTGCTTGATTTCTGGATGAGCTACGAGGTGGGCGAGAGCTTCCATAATTTCGCAGATGCCAGCTTTGTCGTCACCGCCTAGTAGTGTAAGACCATCGGTTACTACCAAGGATTTACCAATATAGTTCTTTAAATTAGGGAAATCTGCACGACGTGTGTAGATTTGATGCTCTTCGTTGAGGCAAATATCGCTACCATCATAGTTTTCTACAATGCGAGGTTTAATATTTTCTGCGTTGTAATCAGCTGTATCCATATGAGCGATAAAGCCAATAGCAGGTGCTTTTTCATCTGTATTAGCATTTAATGTGCCAATAACAAAACCGTTTTCACGGTTGTAAATAACTTCATCTAAACCGATTGCTTTTAAATCAGGAACAAGTACATTAGTTGCAAAATCTACTTGTGTTTGTGTACTCGGAATAGTAGTGCTTTCTTCGTTTGACCGAGTATTTATGCTTGTATAGCGTACAAAACGTTCGACCATTGATTCCATAATGAGCCTCCTCGTAAGTAAACATACGTGTTATACATATTGGTATAAATGCTGTATATAACAAAGATTCTAAATATACTTTCATTGTAGAACAGGGGCGATGAAAATGCAAAATAAATATTTACGGAAGGTGTGATATTTTATTCGCATAATGCATAGAAAACCATTGAACCATATATAGTGCCGTGTTAGTATAAAGGTGAATAGTTATACGTTTGTACATTTTCTGTGAGGAGGTTTTACCATGTCGGACGAAACTCGTTCTATTCCGCCCGTAGAACCCGTATTAGATCCTAAGAAGGATTACGTAGAGATTAACTCATATGTAGTATTCTGGGGCCTATTCTATGCGGCAATTTTCACACTGGCTGTAGGGTATTTATGTTTGAAAATTGGTCAAACAGTAGATGCCTTTGCTCCAGTATCTGTACTTGCTATGGGTACAGCAGTTATTTTGAAACGGCAAAATGCTTTTGCCGAAACGGTTCACATTCAGGCTATCGCTAGTTCTAGTACGAACACATTAGCTGGTGCCATGTTCTTCTTACCAGCTCTATACATTTGGAATGTTACAGATGTAACCTTTGTACAAATGGCGATTCCTATTATCCTTGGTGGCGTACTTGGTGTTCTATTATGCGTTATGTTCCGTCGCTACTTTGTTGAGGAAATGCACTATGTGTATCCGTTCCCAAGCGGTCGTGCTGCTGCTGAAGTGCTAATGAGTAATGAAGGTAGCAAAGCGAAACTCATGCTTGGTTCTGGTCTTATCGCTCTTGTATATGACTTTATTCTTAACAGCCTCGGCTGGTGGGAAGAGGTTATCCGTACTACCGCATTTAAATGGGGCACTGCTTTGGCAGATCAAACTAAGTTAAATGCTGCTGTAGATACAGATGCTGCATTGCTTGGCCTTGGTTACTTTACAGGCTTGCGGTATGCAGCTATTATCGCAGCTGGTTCCTTCTTCTCTTGGTTCGTATGTATTCCAATCGTATACTATTTAGCTCCGGAACACATCATGCAAATCAATGGGCATGCAGTTCCACTTGCAGAAGCTCCTATTCGTAAAGTATTCTTAGACTATGTTCGCCATATTGGTATCGGTATGCTTGCTATGGCAGGTATCATCGGATTGCTCAATATGTCTAAGGTAGTAGCTAGTGTTGTAAAAAATGCAGTACTTGATATTTTCAGTTCCAAAACCGTTGATGTTAACTTGCTTCGTACACAACGTGATGTTCCTACATCTTGGATTGGCGCTGGCATCTTATTATGTACAGTTCTATTTGCAGCATATTTCCACTTTATGTATGCTGAAAGCTTCTCCCAAACAATCGTAGCATTCTTAATCGTTCTAATTATGTCCTTCTTATTATCTGTAGTAGGTATCAGCTCCATTGCTTATACAGGTACAGAACCAGTATCTGGTATGACAATCTTCATGATTATCATCTCCGCTGTATGCTTAACAGCTGCAGGTATGACTGGTAAAGTAGGTATGATTGCAGTCCTCATGATGGCATCCTTCATCGGTACTACCATCGGTATGGCTGGTAACTTCATGTCCGAGCTTAAAGTAGCGCACATGACAGGCGCTACACCTAAGAAAATGGAACAATGGCAAATCGTTGGTACCATTCTTTGTGCGGTCCTTTCTGTAGGCGTTATGATTCTCTTGAACGATGCATATGGCTTCGTAGGGGATCATGCATTAAATGCGCCACAAGCTAATGCTATGGCTGCTATCATTGAGCCAATGATGACTGGTGGTAGTGCTCAATGGCCTCTATATATGGCTGGTGCTTTATTTGCCATCATCTTATGGATGGTAAAAGTTCCACCATTGGCATTTGCACTTGGTACGTACTTGCCAATGGAAATCAACACACCATTACTTATCGGTGGTTTGATTGCATACTTCGTACAAAATAGTACAAAAGATAAAGAATTGGCAGATCTTCGCTTCTCCAAAGGTAGTACCATTGCATCTGGTCTCGTAGCGGGTGGTGCTATTGGTTCTTTATTCAGTGCTGTACTTCGTATTGCAGGTGTTGATGTATTCGCTCAAGACTGGGTTGAAACACCAGAAGCAACATACCTCAGTATCGTAATGTACTTGTTACTCTGTGTATTCTTGTACAAAGTAGCTATGTACGTAAAAGCTAAAAAAGCTAAATAAAGAATAAGATATACCCTTAAGCATGTGAGTATTTTGTTTGATTAAAAATTGTTAGGAATTCTCCACTCTAGGGATGACCGCCTTTACCGAGTTTTTGTTTAATTGGTAAAGGCGGTCTTTTTATATAACTAATAACTTTTTTGATATAGCTAAAAACTATGTGAGTTTAAAACCTATTTATATGATTGGATTAATTGACCTCAACTATATCGAATGTTATCATAATACTATAATACCTTTAGAGGTATTATTTTTATTATGTTCATGTAATGTAAGTATAGATATAATAGTTGATTAAATAGAACTCCTGTTTCTAAGTAAACAGGGTTAAGTAGGGGCAATTATGAAATTTAAGAAAATCGCAGCTCTTTTAGGAGCTTTCACCATTGCTAGCAGCTTGTTTATCGCTGGTTGTGGCAATACAGGTACGAGTCAAAAGACATGGCGCGTCGGCACTGATGCGACCTATGCACCATTTGGTTTTAAAGATAAAGATAGCGGTAAATTAGCAGGTTTTGATATCGATATTATCAATGCTATTGCAAAAGAAGAGGGCATTGAAGCAGATATTCAAAACTTGAACTTTGATGCACTGTTACCTGCATTACAAAGTAATACCATCGACATTGCTATTTCAGATATGACTATTTCTGAAGAACGAGCAAAATCTGTAGATTTCAGTAAACCATACTATATTGCAGGTAATGGTCTCGTTGTTAATATAGATAACACAAATATTAATAGCTTTAAGGATCTAGAAGGCAAGCGTATCGGTGTATCTATTGGTTCTACGGGGGCTGAAATTGCTAGTAAGATTCCTAATGCTGATGTGCGCCAGTTCAATATCATTGTTGATGCCTTTTTAGAACTACAAAATAAAGGTGTCGATGTAGTTATTAATGATACGCCGGTAAACGAATATTATGTTAATGGGAAGGGTAAAGGTATCGCAAAAGTCACTGGAGAAGACTATGATGCGGCACCACTTGGTATTGCTGTGAAAAAAGGTAATACAGAGCTTCTCAATAAAATTAACGATGGCCTAGCTAAGATTAAAGCAAATGGCAAATATGCTGAGATTTATAAAAAATGGTTTGGTAAAGAACCACCAGCAGAGGTGTTAAAATAGTTTGTAGATAGTACCCAAGCGTATTATTTGATATAATACGCTTGGTAAGCCTCAAGTTGTAAGAGGCAAAGTATAGAATGGGTGATATGATGGCTAAACGAAGAGCATTTTTAGATATAATTAAACAGAAGGGCGCCCTCGTTTTAGATGGTGGGTTAGGGTCAGAATTAGAACGTTATGGCTGCGATCTTCAACATAAGTTGTGGTCTGCTAAGGTTCTTATGGATCAACCAGATATCATCAAGAAAATACATATTTCCTACTTAGCAGCTGGAGCAGACATTATTCAAAGCTCTGGCTATCAAGCAACTGTAGCAGGCTTTAAAGGATTAGGGCTTGGTACGGAAGAGGCCATAGAACTCGTTAAATTATCCGTTCGTCTAGCAATACAAGCTCGTAATGAGTTCGTGGAAGCCAAGGCAAGTGGGGCTCTTACACTTAGAGGCATTAAGCTAGGAGAAGAAACAGCAGACGGCGTTAAATATTTTTCTGAAGGTGCATTACCTAAACCATTAGTAGCAGCCTCTGTAGGCCCATACGGAGCTTTTTTGGCGGATGGCTCTGAGTACCGTGGTTATCCTGATGTACAAACTGAGTATCTCGAGGTGTTCCATATTCCTCGCTTAGCCTTATTCTGTGAAGAAAATCCTGATATACTATCCTTTGAAACAATACCATCCTATGATGAAGCCATTGCTATTGCTCGGGCCATGTCTGATCCATATACATCAAGAGGGATTCCTGGATGGATTGCCTTCTCTTGTAAGGATGAACATCATGTCTCTAGTGGGGAAACAATCATTAAATGCGCGGAAATGATCGATAAGGTTCGTCCTATAACCGGTATTGGTATCAATTGTACTAAACCTGAATATGTAGAGTCCTTGGTTAAGGATATTCGTACAGTCACTGATAAACCAATTGCTGTATATCCAAATCTTGGTGAAAGCTATGATAGTGAAACTAAGACTTGGTATGGTGACCCCGGATCCTTTGTTGATTACGTAGATGCATGGCGCGAGGCCGGTGCTAATATTATAGGTGGATGCTGTCGAACGACACCTGAAATCATTGGTGATATTGCTAAAAAAATTCATAAATAACTAGTAAGTAAATAGAAAGACTATTCCTTTATATAGGAATAGCCTTTTTAGATTCTAGTAAAAGATTATTAGCTTGTAGTATGTGATATAGAAACGGAAATAGTAATGTAAATATAATAAAAGAGGTGATATATTAGTATTACCTCTTCTTATGGATAATAAAAAAGCAGTGCTTAAGCACTGCTTTTATTATGGCGGAGAGACAGGGATTTGAACCCTGGGTACGGGATAACCGCACACATGAT
>NZ_UQYC01000083.1 GCF_900545205.1 uncultured Veillonella sp.
GCTGTGCTGTGCTGTGCTGTGCTGTGCTGTGCTGTGCTGTGCTGTGCAAGTAATATATAAAGAGAGTAGATGTGTTGGTTGCTTGATCGATAGATAGATGGTGTTATCTATTTGAATGGAGAGATTCTATGGAAGTACCAACAGTAAGTGTAAAAGACATGTTGCCGTTTCAGCGGCCTCGAGAGAAGTTTCTGTCCCTAGGGCCATCCCATATGGCGATGGAGGAACTATTAGCTATTTTATTACGAACAGGGGTAAAGGGGCAGTCCGCCATTTCCTTAGCTAACGATATCGTACAATCCTTTGATGATGGCGTATATGGTTTAAATCGAATGACCGTTGGAGAACTCGTTAAAATCAAGGGTATTGGTACAGATAAAGCGGTGACCTTATGTGCAGCTCTTGAGATGGGGCGGCGCTTGGGAGAGCTTAAAATCAAGGAAACTTACGAAGATTTTTCACAGCCCTTTGTTATAGCCCAATATGTAATGGAGCGTTTACGTCACGAAGATGTTGAGCATGTATGGGCAGCTATGTTGACGTCACGAAATAAATTGATTCAATTAGAACATATTTCTAATGGCGGTCTAGTATCTAGTCTCGTAGAGCAACGTGCTGTTTTTAAGAAGGCCATAGCGTGTAATGCGGCGGCCATTATCTTAATACATAATCATCCATCTGGCGATAGTCGTCCTAGTGATGAAGATATACGACTAACCAAGTTATTTGTCAGTGCAGGTCAGTTCATGGGGATACCTGTGTTAGATCATATCGTCATTGGTGATAATGAATTCACTAGCCTTAGTGAAATCGGTAAACTCAGTTAAGTTATCCTTATATGATAAGTTTTAAAATGTATAATAATGGCTTTATAGTTTGTTGTATCAGTAAATAAGCACTCATAATGATGCGTTCTTTATTATGTCTAGTAAATAGAGAATGCATCATGATATGGGTGCTTTTTCTATTTTGTTCGACCTATAGGTAGCTTTGTAATGTATTACTTATGAGTGTGTAAATTATGTATGACTTAAGGGTACTTGAATTATGCATTTTCTGTGCTTTTAACAATGGTAAAAGCCTTGATATTAATAGAAAAAGTCGCATTATATGTGGTAAAATGGAATGATGATGTAATGAAGGAGATTTTACTATGAGTTCCATTTTACCTACTCTAGGAAAAGATGTAAGTATAGATATTGGGTCCATACAGACGCGCCTCATGGGGGGGACGCGAGGAACTGTTATAAGCGAACCATCTATTATAGCAACTGATACAAAACAAGAAAAAGTAGTAGCCGTTGGGGATGAAGCGGCACGTCTTGTATTGCGTATGCCCGATATGTGGCGCCCTTTGACACCATTAAAAGATGGATTTATTGTGGACTATCGAGTTATGCACACGATGCTTAACTATTTTCTGAATAAAGTGTCTAATGCATTGCGCCGCGCTCGAGTTCTTGTTGGTGTTCCTTGTGGGATGACCGACGTTGAGCAAAGAGCGATGATGGATGCTGTTATTCAGGCCGGAGCACGCGAAGTATTTCTTATCGAACGACCTGTCGCTGCAGCCATTGGTTGCGGCGCACCTATCTTTGAAGCTCGTGGATCTATGGTCATTGATATTGGTGGTGGCACTGTCGATATGGGTATTGTTTCATTGGGCGGCATTGTAGACAGTAAAACGATTCGCTTCGGTGGCTCAGATATCAATAATGCATTGCTACGCTATGTACGTGAGTGTTTTGGGGTTATCGTTTCTGAAGAAATTATAGAAGATATTAAACATACAGTAGGCACTGCTATGGCACCTTTAGAAGATGCCGAATATGCCTTTCAAGGTCGTGATATGATGAATGGTTTAGGCAGACGTTGTGTTATTCATCAGTCAGAGGTATATCAAGTTGTTAATGACTGTATTGCGGGCCTTTTAGATGAAGTGAAACAAATGATTCGTTCTGCTGAACCTGAGATTGTAGCAGATATTATGCAATATGGAATATATCTAACTGGTGGTACTGCGCAACTGTCGGGTTTGGCTGAGCGTATCGGGGGCGAGTTAGGTGTGCCTGTACATGTTCCAGATGCACCAGAGACAAAAGTCGTTGTGGGCCTTAACGGGGCTTCATCTGACTTGGTGAGCTTATCACGTTTTATTGTGAATTCTAAAAATAGAAAGGGCCAAGACTAATATGATACAGTCAGATAAAAAGTTAATTATCGTTGTTGTCATTAGCTGTATTCTATTAGCGTTGCTAGGATTTGCATGGAAACAACGAACTAGTATTCCTTTTGTTACTGTCACTCTTGAAGGTATTACAACGCCATTTGCTTATGGATCTGCCCGTTTGCTTGACGGTGTACAAACCGGTTTTACAGTGCTCAATAATGCTATTTCTGCAACTATTGAAAGTGATGAGGCAGCATCTCGCAAGGCTGCATTAGAACAAAAGGTTGTTAACTATGATGAAGTAGTAGCAGAAAATATTCGACTTCGCCAGCTTCTTAACTATAAGAGTAGTCATCCGGAATTTTCCATGACATTGGCTGGCATTATTACAAAGGATTACGGTACATGGACAAATACTTTCACTATCGATAAGGGCAGTGAAGATGGAATGGCCGTTAATATGGCTGTCGTTGTACCAAGTGGGGTAGTTGGTTTTATTACCGATGTGTACCCTCATTCCTCTCGTGTGCAAACCATTCTTGACCCGCGTAGTGCAATCGGTGTTATTGTACAGCGTCCTGAATCCCGTTTATCTGGTGTTGTAAAGGGTGATGGGGATTCACCTCGTACACCATCAATGGTAAATATTGCCCGTGATGGCGATGTATTAGTAGGGGATAAATTAATAACCTCTGGGTACGGTGGTATCTATCCAAAAGGATTACCTGTTGGCAATGTACAGTCTATCGAAAATGATACAGAAGGCTTTGTTAAGAATGCCGTTATCACACCTAGCGTAGACTTTTACCGTTTGGAAGAGGTGTTTGTTCTTACATCATCTTCTGTTAGTGCACCACAAAAACCAGGGCTTGAGCCTAAGCTTGTACCTCAAACACAACGAGATCAAGTAGAAGGGGCAAAGGGGGCCGTTAAACCATGACGCGTCTAGCTTTAGTCCTCTGTGGATTCTTAATTTATTTTATACAGGCTCAATTATTGCCTGCTATTTTTCATACGAATTGGTTACCCAATTTAATCTTGACCATCATTGTTATGGTCACTCTTTTTAAAGGGCGTCGTATGGGAATAATGGCCGCTGTTATAGGTGGTATCGTCCATGATGTATTGATATCTAATTTCTTTGGGCTCCATTTATTCCCTTACGTTATTGTGGTTTACCTATTATCTGCTGTAAAACATAGACTCTATGAAGAACGTTGGTATTGGTCTAGTGCTATTGTAGCTATATGTACCTTGCTAGATGGTTTTATCCGTAGCCTTATGATCTTGGCTAGTGGTGGGGATTTGCATATTGGCTTATATATGTGGCATATGGTTATACCTGTACTGTTCTGGAACGGCGTATTGGCTGCTATCGTACATGGATTGTTGTGGCGTAAGGATGAACAACAAGATTATATTTGGTAATAATTTGGTAAGGGGGTGAAAGAGTGCTTGAAGGCCTCTATAAACGAAGAAAAACGAGTCGCTTTGATGTACTCTTTTACATTGTAGCGGGCATATTTATAGTATTGGCATTGCGTTTATTTATGCTACAAATCTTGGCTGGTGGTTATTATCAAGCTAAGGCGGAGGGTAACCGTCTACGCATGGTACCGATGACTGCAGCACGGGGCATTATGTATGATCGCAATGGTCAAATTCTTGTAGGCTCTAGACCTGCTTATACAATATCTATCATGCCTACAGGGAAGGCTTTGGATGATGGTGAAGTGGCTAAATTAGCAGCTTTATTGAAAATGAAGCCTGAAGATATTAAAAAGAAGGTTAATGATCATAAGTATGGCTATGAGCCAATACGTATCGCTAACGATATTTCAATGGACGTAGTAACAACCATTGAAGAGCATCGACATGAATTGCCAGGGGTAACGATTGATGTTGAACCACTTCGATATTATCCATATGAAACAATGGCTTCTCAACTATTTGGTTATGTTGGTGAAGTAAGCGAAGAGGAATTAGAAGAGTTAAAACAGCAAGATCCTAATACACTGGTAAGTGGTGGTACTATTTTAGGTCGTTCTGGTCTAGAGAAATTATATGACTCTATCTTGCGTGGCACCGATGGTGGCAAGCAAGTTGAAGTCGATGCTACAGGTCGTCCTGTGGCTGAGGTGGATAGAAAGCATACAGTACCAGGCGCTAATATTCATTTAACTATTGATGCAAATCTTCAAAAGGCTGCTGAAGAGGCCGTTAAAAATCAGCTTAATCAGTTGCGTGCTCAAGGTATTCCGGCACAAGGGGCAGCAGTGGTGGCTATGGATCCTAATACAGGGGCTATTTTAGCTATGGTCAGCGCTCCTGAATTCAATCCAAACTGGTTTGCGAAAGGCATTACAACGGCTCAATGGAATCAGTTAAACAATGATAAAAATCATCCATTTGATAATAAGGTTATTTCTGGTGAATATCCTCCAGGTTCACCGTTTAAGATTATTACTGGTACGGCCGCATTAGACCTTAAAAAGGTTACTCCTGAAGAGATGATCTTTGATAGTGGTAAGCACTGGTTGATCGATAAACGAAATGCGGAAGGTGAAGCATTAGGTTGGCTTAACTTTAATAAAGCACTTGCTAAGTCTGATAATGTTTACTTCTATGAAATGGGTAATCGTGTAGGCATAGAAAATCTCGATAAATATGCTGCGTATTTTGGCATAGGTGAAAAGACTGGTATTAATTTACCAGGTGAGGCTGCTGGCATTATGGCAAGCCCTGAGTATAAACGAAAAGTATATGATGAAGATTGGTACTTAGGGGAAACCTTTGATGCCGCAATTGGTCAATCTTTCACATTGGTTACACCATTACAAATGGCCGTAATGCTCAGTGAAGTAGCTAATGGAGGCATTAAATACAGACCGTATGTGGTAAGCCGCATCGATAATAAAGATGGCACGCCAAAAGAAATTTTTGGACCTGATAAATTAGGAATTCTACCAGTTCCTAAAAATATTATGGATCTCATTCGAGAAGGCTTGCGTGATGTAACGAATGAGGGCGGTACAGCAGGGGATTTATTTAAAGGATTCCCTATAAATGTAGCGGGTAAGACTGGTACTGCGGAAAACGCACATGGCCGAGATCATGGCTGGTTCGTAGCCTATGCACCATATGATAAACCGCAAATTGTTGTGGTTGCACTCGTTGAACAAGGTAGCTTTGGTGCCGGTTCTGCAGGCCCAATCGTACGAGATGTGTTAGCTGCATATTTCAATGTACCGTTGAATAAAAAAACGAATGATACAAATACTAAAAGTAATAAAGATGCTGCCACTGTAGGCAATACGACGAATGGTCAAAAACCGGAGAAGGCAGTAACTAGTGGGCAACCAAGAAAGGATTAGTATGGGCGAAATCATTGGTGTTGTATCCGGCAAGGGTGGCGTAGGTAAAACGACTGTCACTGCATGCTTGGGTGCAGCCTTAAGTCATGCAGGGCACCGCGTATTGCTCTGTGATGGGGACTTTGGATTGCGCGATTTGGATCTTGTGTTAGGTGTAGCAGATGAAATCATCTATGATGCACTAGATGCGAGTGAAGATAAAGAATATACAGATGATGCTATTGTATCAATTGCAGAAAATCTAGATTTCTTACCGGCTAGTCAAAGTGCGCGTTGGGAAGATATAGGTCGTAAGAAGTATAAGAAATTAGTTCGTCGACTTTGTGATGTATATGACTATATTTTGATTGATGCTCCAGCCGGTATTGGTAAGGGCATAGAATCTATTTTAGATTTGGTAAATTGCTGTATTGTTGTAACACATCCGTTATGGGTATCCTTACGTAATGGAGCGCGCATGATTCAAGTGTGTGAGGAACATAATATTCGCGATTTTGCTATTGCTTTTAATGCAGTACCTACAAATGGTGAAGACATAGACTTATACGATATGCTAGAAGTTCTTCGTGCCGAATATGTAGGGGCTATGATTCCTTATGATGAAGATGTGTTAACCTATACACAAGATGGACAGCTGTTAGATTTAGCTTCTCATGAATTCCGCAATGTATTAGCACCTCTTGTGGACTATGTTGTAACTGGGGATTGCTGGGAAGATTATGATGTACAAAAGCAATTTGATGCCTATGTAGCGAAGAAAAAGGCTGCTACAGAAAAACAAGGTACACCTACACTTGCTGCAGCTGGTGAGTCTATCTTTGAAGACTCGAATAATGTTCTCTATATTAATCGCGGCGGTTGGACTACTCAGCGCTTATTAGTGCAAGGTAAGCAAAGCTTATGGCGCCGTCGTAAATTGAAATAGGTGATATGATGTGGCGGAAACTATGGAACGATAGCGACTGGGCTATTATCATATGTACTTTCTTACTTGTTTGTATTGGTTTAGCAGCCATTGGCAGTGCAACGCATGTTAATCAAGAGCCTATTGGATTTGGTAGTTTAGTAGTAAAACAACTCATATTTTTCCTAGCTAATGTAGCCGTTGTGATAGGTATGCAGTTTCTTAACTACCATCGCCTAAAGGATTGGGGTAATATCATTTACGCCATTACCCTTTTGATGTTGATTGCCGTTATGGCCGTTGGTACCTCTGCATTGGGGGCCCAACGCTGGATTCAATTGGGACCTATTACGATTCAACCATCAGAGTTTTCTAAATTGCTCATGATTATTTGCATGGCTAAAATGCTAGAGCCTCGTATTGGCAAGTTAGATACATTT
>NZ_UQYC01000084.1 GCF_900545205.1 uncultured Veillonella sp.
ATCTATGTTACAATAGGCATATAATTTTATAATTATACTTGTATCTGTTATAGAAAAATCTTATAATGCATAAAAAGTTACTGACTTTGTAGCTTTAATTCAAGTATAATAGGAGGCGAGGTTTCACTTTTACAGTGAACCCTGCCAATGTAATAAAAAGGAGGGATACGATGAAGGTTTCTGATGAAACTATGTTATTCCGTAAAGTAGACGATGAACCGATGACAGCTGAAGAGGTTCTTACTCGTGTTTATCAATCTATTCAAGAAAAAGGTTACAATCCAATCAATCAAATCTTAGGGTATCTTATTTCTGGGGATCCAGCGTACATTACAAGCTATAATAATGCACGTTCTGATATCCGTCGTTTAGAGCGGGATGACTTGATTGAGGAATTGTTGAAAGAATACGCAAAGGCAAAACAACTATAATGAGAATTATGTCATTAGATGTGGGCAGCCGTACTATCGGTATTGCCTGTAGTGATGCACTGCTCATGACCGCACAAGGTATTGAAACCATTCGTAGAACATCTCTTGAAAAAGACTTTAACCGCTTGCAAGAACTCATTACTGAATATGAAGTACATGAACTTGTAGTAGGTATGCCGAAAAATATGAATGGTACAAAAGGTGAACGGGCTGAAAAGACCGAAGAATTTGTTGAAAAGATGAAGGAAGTCATCGATTTACCTGTTACATATTGGGATGAGCGGTTATCTACCGTTATGGCTGAACGCCAACTCATTGCAGCTGACGTGAGTCGTAAAAAACGTAAGTCCGTTATTGATAAAATGGCAGCGGTTGTAATTTTGCAAGGATATTTAGATCGCTTGCAGTTTAATAAATAAGTATTTTTTCTTAAGGAGGGTTTCCGATGGTTGACCAAAATTTTGAAGGCGAAGTATATTACTTGGAATTCGAAGATGAAAATGGTAACAAACAGTACTTCACAGAGGACATTATTTTAAGTCATGAAGGCCAAGAATATGCTGTTCTTGTACATGTACAAGATGAAGAGGCTGACCATGAAGGTCAAGATGATACATACATGATCTTGGCTCGCATCGAAAAAAATGAAGAAGGCGTAGAAGAATACGTACCTTTAGATGAAGATGATGAAAACTTTGAAACTCTAGTAAAATTGTATGAAGAAATGGAAGATGGCGAATAGTCGTATTCTTTATAAATATAGCGTGTTGTCTTTGGGCAATACGCTATTTTTATTTGCTATTTATTAAGGGGCCTATAATATGATAATGTCCTTTTATATAGGGGAAATATGGACTTTATGGTATAATAAGATGATAAATACTGTTATGTTACAGAAAGGAACTCAACGTCGTGAGAAAAGCCTTAAGATATATTTTAATCCTTATTATTGTAGGCGTATTAATCATCGCCGGTGGTTTGGGAGCGATTTATTTAGTGCCAAACACCTTTGCTCAAGATGATGGTACACAAGTACTTGTCATCGAAAAAGGGCAGACTGGCACTGAAATTGCAGACATGCTCTATGAACGAGGTCTTATTCGTTCCACACAAGGCTTTAAGCTTTGGTTATATTTGAGCGGCACCAATGATAAACTTCAAACTGGTCACTACCAAATTCCTAACAAGGTAACTGTGCGCGAACTCATTTCTTTATTACAAGAAGGTCATGTAGAATCTATTCGTGTTACAATTCCTGAAGGATACACAGTTGGTGATATTGCTATCGTTCTTGAAAAAAATCAAATTATGAAGGCAAAGGATTTCTTAGCAGAAGCAAAGACCTTTGTACCATATCCATATATGAAAGGAACAAGACCTGCTACATATCCGGTAGAGGGCTTCTTATTCCCAAGTACTTATGAAATTCCAGTAGGTGCAACGCCACGTGAAGTGATTCAAATGATGGCTGATGAAATGAATCGTTACCTCACACCGGCTGTGAAGAAACAAATTCAAGCTCAACACATGAGTATTCATGACTTTGTAACATTGGCATCCATTGTTGAACGTGAATCTTTATTTGATGCAGATCGTCCAACAATTGCAGGGGTATTTAAAAAACGGTTAGCCCATGGTATTCCATTGCAATCTGATGCGACAATTTCCTATGTACTTGGTTATGCAAAAGAAGATGTAACTATTGGTGATACGCAATTACAAAGTCCGTATAATACATACGTATCTAAAGGCTTGCCACCTGGTCCAATTGCGAACCCTGGTAAAAAAGCATTAGATGCAGTCTTGCATTCTGAAGATACAGATTATTTATACTTTGTAGCAGATAAAGATGGACATAACCACTTCTCTAAAACATATGAAGAACATTTAGCGGAAGTTCATAAAATCTATGGTAATGATACGGCTACATCCTCTAATACAGGGGCCGCAGTACAAGCTGGTCCTAACTATGACGTGGCTGTGGCAACGACAGAGCCTAACTACAATTACAGCTCTGAAGAAGCGGTGGAAGCAGATTCTCAATATGTTAATGTGGAACCTACGTACAAATATACACCAACAACGGTTCCAGCTGCTGAAATTCCAGCACCAACACCAGCTCCACAAGCACCAGCTCAATCTGCACCAGCAACTCAATCATCTAGTTCTAACTCTTATGTGCCAACTACAACACCTGCTCCAGAATCTATGCAAAATGTTGTACCAAGTACACAACAAGTACCTCATATTGAAGTAAAGCCAGCTGAATCTGTGGATCGTTCTACGTTGGTAGTTCCTAGTGGTAATAGCAATAAATAATGTAGGAGATTGAATCTACTTTCATGACATTAAATGATATTTTAAATGAACAGCGTATTTACGCGATGATTAATGATGTACCGATTCTACGAGAATCTGAGGTTCATCTCTTTGAAGAATTAATAGGTTTGTACCGGCCCACCTCTGTGTTAGAGGTGGGCACCGCCATTGGTTATTCAGCTTTATTGATGGCTCCGCTACTCGATAAAGAAGAAGGGCATATTACATCTATTGAATTAGATGATGTGCGTCACGAAATGGCGAAATATTATATTAACCAATCCGATTATGCCGATAAAATTACATTACTGAAAGGTGATGCGTCTCAAGTCTTAACGGAACTCACTGGTGAATATGATCTAGTGTTTTTAGATGGGCCAAAAGGGCAATACCTAAAACAGTTAGAACTTATTTTACCTCATGTGAAAGAAGGAGGCGTTATCCTGGCGGATAATGTACTTTTTAGAGGCTATGTAAGGGGCGATAAGGAGCCGCCAAAACGGTTCAAAACTATCGTAAAACGGTTAAAAGAATACTTAACGTATGTTGAAAATAAAGAATTGTTTAACACCACCATCTATCCAATGGGTGATGGTATGAGTGTGAGTGTGTGGAAAGGGCACAACAAATAATGGCAGAACATTTTATGGAATTGCTTTGTCCAGCCGGTAATATGGACAAGCTCAAAATGGCGATTCGCTATGGTGCGGATGCCGTATATTGCGCAGGTAAACGTTTTGGCTTGCGCGCAGGTAACTCTAATTTCTCCGACGAGGAATTAAAGGAAGCTGTAGAATTTGTACATGCTCATGGTAAGAAAATCCATGTAACATGTAATATCATTCCTCACAATGAGGACTTTGAAGGCTTAGAGGATTATTTGAAATTCCTTGAAAGTATCGGTGTTGATGCTATCATCGTTGCAGACATGGGGATTTTTAGCCTTGCTAAGCGCGTGGCTCCAGGTTTAGAGCTTCACGTAAGTACACAAGCTTCCACTACAAACTGGCACACAGTTCAAATGTGGAAAGAACTTGGTGCTACACGTGTTGTAGCAGCTCGTGAAGTGTCATTGGCGGACCTTAAAGAAATGAAGGACAATGTAGATATCGAAATCGAATCCTTCGTACATGGCTCCATGTGTATTTCTTACTCTGGTCGTTGTCTATTGTCTAACTACATGACAGGCAACCGTGATGCGAACCGCGGTCAATGTTCTCAATCTTGCCGTTGGAAATATTCCCTTGTTGAATCTAACCGACCTGGTGAATATTATCCAATTGAAGAAGATGAACATGGCACATATATCTTTAACTCTAAAGACTTGTGCTTGATTCACCGCATTCCTGATTTATACGAAGCTGGTATTGATAGCCTTAAAATTGAAGGTCGTATGAAATCCGTTCACTATTGTGCAACAGTAGCAAAGGTATACCGTACAGCTATCGATACATATCTTAAAGAAGGTAAAGACTGGTATGTTCGTCCAGAATGGATTGCAGAATTAGAAAAGATTTCTCACCGTCCATATACAGATGGTTTTGCAGAAGGCCGTCCTGATGAAACAGCTCAAAACTATGGTAAATCTACTAATACACAAAGCCATGACTTCATCGGTTTAGTTATGGGCTACAACGAAGAAGAAAAATACGTTGATCTTGAACAACGTAATAACTTCAAGGTAGGGGATAAAGTAGAATTCTGCCAACCTAAAGGTGAACTCGTTGAAACTGTAATTGAAAAAATGACAGACGAAGATGGTAATCCAATCGACGTAGCGCCTCATGCGCAAATGAAAGTGCGTATCTACATGGATACACCACTTGAGCCGTATTCTATGATGCGCCGTGAGTGCAAACCTAAAGAGGATTAATAGTTCAACTATACTAATATAAAAGATCTTACATTTGATGAGTAGTTACATTAACAATGGTGTTTAGCTTATAAAAGTAAGCCATATATGAAGCATCTTTGAAGGAGGATATTTATGAGCGGTACAGCTTTAGAACCGAGTAAATCTATCGGTGCATTTCCAGATGTACCAGACTTACCGACCTCCGGAGAGGAAGCGTATGTGTACTTTCATATAGATCCTACACATACGAATTTTATCAATCGCATCATTGAAGGCTATGAATACTTAGGTGTTATGACCTCTGTAGATACAAGTGGGCGTTGCATGTTGCGCTGTACACCCTCTACGCGATCATTGGCTATTGATGTATTACGTAGTTTATCTAATTATGTCACTATCGAAAATTAAGTATATTGTGGGTTTTATCTATATCTAGTGTGCATCTATGTAAATCTGTTACAGCATCTTATAGGGCATACAACTAGAACCAAGTATATGAACAGTAGAGAAATGAGAGTATATCTATGAAACAATCTATTTTGAAACGTGCATTATTAACAGCTTGCCTTGGTGTATCCATGGCAGGTGTGGCTATGGCCGGTCCTGTAGGTCCAGTGATCATTCCTCAAGCAGGGGATGTTGTAGTAATCAACCATGGCCCTGATATGACTTTCACAGGCAATATCAATTTCGATGTGGAAAGCCAAACTAATAATAATCTACAAATTGGCTCCACTGTGATTCCTAATGTTGTATACGGTGCGGCGTTCAATAAATCTGGTGCGCCTGACACAATTATCCCAGCTCAAACTTACGTATATGTAGGTACAAAAGATGGGGCGAATGCTTTCACAGAAGCTAGCGACGCCGACAAAAAAGGGGCTAACTGGAATGTAGAAACGTTGAAAAAAACTAAATCTGGCGATGTGCAACTAGCGAGCCGTGGTATTCCTGAAAAGCCCTTAGCAAACCAAGTAGCAACTATTAAAGATTCCATTATGCTTAGCGCTGTAGACCTCAGTACAACAGAGGTAGGCCGTAATAGCAAGGGCGTTCTATACATGACTGTACCTAAGGAATTGAAATTGACTGCTGATACTGGTATTCCGGAAGACGTAAGGGAAACAATGCCAGCGATGTTCCGTGGCAAAATGGGTGACTCCCTCATGGTAAACCTCATGCCTCTAAATGAAGAGGAGAAACAACAATTAGCAGTGAACCCGCATAATGCAAATACAATCGTATTCAACCGTGGTATGAGCATGGCTAAAATGATCGGTTCCTCTGCCCGTACAAGTAAAGTGTACACATACATGAAGGACCATTACTTGAACCTCGTTATTGTAGCGAAAGATTACGACGACAACGGTGCTCGTGGCAGCGGTGTTATGATGGTTTCTAAACAAGATAACTCTAATGATGTGCTTTTAACACTCTACAAAGGCCCAGACCTTTCCAATAGCAAGTTGGAAAAAGTAATTGGCACTATGTTATCTACAAACTTCAAACGCTAATTTATAAATAACGTATGTCATATGTGCTGTATGGAATACATCAGCATACAACATACTATAAAGTAGACATCATATTATAACGAAAACATCAAATTATAACGAAGACAACGTATAGTATAAAACGGCTCGAGTGTATTCTCGGGTCGTTTTTATCTAAATCTAACTTTATATAAATCTAATTCTATCTAAATATAATTATATATATATATATATATATATATGAAGAATATAATTTATAGATTTTGTGAAATTTACAGTTACACTGTATTGAATTTTTTGATTCTCTATGATACTATAATCTAGTAAAAGTGATGCAAAGGACATGATTCTTTTATCCCTGTGTACCAGAGAGAGGCAGATGCTGGAAATGCCTTACACATATATTAGAGTTACCCCCTTTAAACTGATTTGTCGAACCTAAGTAGGCAAATACGGCCGCCACCGTTATCGGGCTTAATGAAGTGAATTAACTATACACATATATTCGTATAGGTAGTTAACTAGGGTGGAACCGCGAATGATCTTCGTCCCTTGTTTTGTAGGGATAGAGGGTCTTTTTTTATTACAAAAATCCAGTCTATCCTAGATAATAAATTGGAGGAAAGAAAAATGGCAGATGTAAAAATCATTTTACCTGATGGTAGTGCAAAGGAATACGCTGCTGGCACTACTCTTGGGGAAGCAGTAAAACAACTATCTAACAGCTTGGCTAAAAAAGTACTAGCTGCTAATGTAAATGGCGAATTAACAGACCTTCGCGAAGAA
>NZ_UQYC01000085.1 GCF_900545205.1 uncultured Veillonella sp.
AAATTTGGATTTCATTCCAACTTTTACCAAATTAATATAACAAAGCTAATCATTCAATATGTTGAACCATCTTCACATAAAACGATACAATAATAATAGAATATAATTAATAAGATTTACCTCACTTATTTACATAATATCGGAGGACTCATGGCCAATACAGAAACGACAATCAACGCAGTTATCAATCCCCAAATCAATGATGCTCCCATCGATATAAAGAGAACAATTAAGGCTTTAGAGCGCAATAATTTCGTAGTTCATTATTTTGAAACAGGTGCAGAAGCTGTTGATTATTTGCAGTCTCGCATTCAGAACAAACGAGTGGCTATCGGTGATTCCCACACCTTATTAGAGCTCAAGGTTCATGATGCCTTATCCAAGGTCAACGATAATATAACAGATATTCAACGTCCCCTTCCTGGTGAAAGCTTCCGCGACACTGCATTACGTACCATGGGTCGCGATGTATTTCTCACCTCTGTAAATGCATTGTCGCAAACAGGTGAGATGGTCAACATCGATGGTACTGGCAATCGTGTGGCAGCTTCTCTATTTGGTTCCCAAGAGGTGTTCTTTGTGCTAGGAGTTAACAAGATTACCCCTGACTTAGCATCTGCTATTTATCGAGCACGAAATGTAGCAGCACCGCTAAACAGCAAGAAAAATAAGAAAAGCTCCCTCAACCCTTGTGCCAAATTAGAAGAAAAATGTTATGACTGTGGCTCACCGGATCGCATTTGCAACGCCTTAACAATCTACTATAAAAAGATGCGCAACATGCAAACCATGGAGATTATTATCATCAATGAATCCTTAGGGTTCTAATGGTTTGTGGCCCATTTAGAAAATCTTGTACGCTCATCTGCCCTAATCCAGATACAACTCTATAAATAGTGGACCATCGTGGGTCGATGGCACCACTTTCAAGATCACTAATATAAGATTGGGCTAAACCTGACTTATCTGCCAACTGATACTGCGTCATGCCCAATTGTCTACGCCATAGTAAAATTAATACGCCTAGTTTGTGAACCTCTTGTCGAACCTGTATATCACGACAACATAGAATAGGATTCATATCAACCTCTATCTACTTTCACACTCAACACATGGTTATGCCTTTACTATACCCATATCGTAGGTTGACTGCCTAGTAGCAGTTGAAAAGTAATAACACAAAAGCCTTACTAAAAACTAATGTATCAATTAGTTCTAGTAAGGCTTTTTTCTATGCATATTACGTTCTGTATGTTTTCAACAATTCGTGTAATTATTGTATATATAGAGATAATTAGTACTAAACATGTACTATATTACACCAATCAGCATAGATAATATCTAGATTTGTATAGTTTCTATACATTATCCATTCATTATGAATACACTTGAATAGTAATGTTACTAGCTTATATCATTATCCGCTATAGGATTATTGGTTAGCACTTTCTTGAGCTTTTTTGATTTCCATGTATTTAACCATGCCATCCACAGCTTTTTTAGCTTCGCGCATCGCCAATACTACAGTAGCCGGCTTATGTACAACGTCACCACCAGCGAAGACGCCATCACGGTTAGTCATACCATATGGATCTTCAGATGTAATGATGTACCCTTTTTCGTCTACTTTCAGGTTATTACCTTCGCCGATAAGACGAGCATTTGGTTTATGACCAGCAGCGATGATGATTTTATCTACAGGCATAACTTGGAAGTTACCAGTACCATGGATACCTGCGCCATCTTCGTTAAGAGCCATCACTTCATATTTGAAGCCTTCTACCTTGTCTTTACCTTCTACGCCTACTGGAGAAGCGAACCATTGGAATTGAACGCCTTCAGCACGAGCTTCTTCGTATTCAGACAACAATGCTGGCATTTGTTCTTGGCTACGACGGTATGCTACAGTAACAGATTCACAGCCTAAACGTACGCATGTACGAGCCGCATCCATCGCTACGTTACCACCGCCGATGATAATTACGCGATCGCCTTTTTTGACAGGAATTTGAGCTTCATCAAGCTCACCATTATCTACCAATTGTACATTCGTCAACAAGTACATTGCTTGGAATACACCATGCACTTCATCGTTTTCCATGCGTACTTCTTGAGGAATATGTGTACCAGTACCGATAAAGATGGAGTCAAAACCTTCCGCGAAGAGTTCATCCAATGTTTTATCTTGACCGATAAATGTATTACATACGAATTTAACGCCTAAACCTTCAAGACGAGCGATTTCACGACGTACAACGGATTTAGACAAACGGAATTCTGGAATACCGAATAAAAGTACGCCACCTGGTTCAGATTGACCTTCGAATACAGTTACCTCGTAACCAAGTTTAGCGATATCACCTGCTACGGACAAGCCTGCAGGGCCAGAACCTACAACGGCAACCTTACCAAGATCTTGTTTAATCTTCTTAGGTTTGCGAAGTTCATTGATACTTTCAAAATCAGCAGCAAAGCGTTCCAATTTACCGATATTGATAGGCGGTTTTTTCGCCTTGTTCATGATACAGTTACCTTCACATTGGTTTTCGCGTGGACATACGCGGCCACAAATGGATGGCAAGTTTGTACGTTCTGCCAAAATATCATTTGCTAAACCGAAGTTACCGTGTGCAATAGCTTGGATGAAACGAGGGATCTCGTTTTCAATAGGGCAACCCATACGGCACAATGGTTTTGGACAATTTAGACAACGTTTCGCCTCAGCGAGCGCTTCCTCCATTGTATAATCCGCATCAAAATGTAGTGGTTTTAATTCGTTACTCATGGCACATGCCTCCTAACAAGGATCCAGTACTATACTTATACAGCGTTGCATGTACCTGAACAATCCGATGAGCCCACTCACATAGGGATGTCGCCACATGCTGCTAAGATTTATCTTTTGTAACCATTCGATAGACGTGTGGTCACTGGTCAGACACACACTATTCTATAGTATATTCTAAATTGTGAAAGTCCCAACAGTCAAGCAAATAAAGCACCTTTTGTATACGAATATAGCCCCTATTCATGCAAGGATTGCATAGAAACGAATGGTAAGGTAACAGCAATTCTTAAGTGTATATTTACATATATATCTATGCATGTATACTGATAATAGACAGAATAATTGATTTGCACCACATTAACATACACTCATAGATGTTGGTGACACCGAACTGATATATATAATTACACAAGATTTCTTATGAATCTAGCAGAATGTAAGAGGTTCACTATGAACACAGTAGACTTTACTAAAACATACTATATTGATCGACGCGGTTCTCATTCCCGCAAATGGGACGGCGAGCATTTAAAATTCAGCCGTACTGACCTATTACCACTATGGGTAGCCGATATGGACTTTATGCCGCCTCAGTGCATTCAAGAGGCCATTTGTAACTATGTGAAAGCCAATCCGCTAGGCTATACCATGATAAATCCGGATTATATAGAGGCAGTTATGAGTTGGTACAAACGCCGGCATAACTGTAGTCTTGAGCAAGAATGGCTCACCAGCGCGCCCAACGTCATTACAGGGATCATGTGGTGTATTGGGGCTTTTACCAAAACCAATGACGCCATCGCCGTTCTAAGTCCTGTATATGGCGCCTTTGATACGAGCGCCAGCGATGCCCAACGTCAAATCATCACTATTCCTATGAATCGCACTGAGGATAATCGCTACACCGTCGATTACGATGCCTTTAAAAGAGCTATTTCCGAACACGATGTGAAACTGTTCATTCACTGCAATCCGCACAATCCTGTAGGCCACGTATGGAGTGAAGCGGAAATGGACCAATTATTTAATATCTGCAAGCAGCACAATGTGCTCATCATAAGTGATGAGATTCATCAAGACCTGATTTCGGGACCAACGGCCTTTACATCGGCCTTGACGGTAAATAATGGGGCCTATACAGATAACATGATTGCAATGTCCTCCCTCTCAAAGTCGTTCAATATGGCTAGCTTGCACCACGCAGAGGTTATCATTCCTAACGAACGACTACGAAGCCAATTCAACGCCTATAAAGCTCATGTGTATCATACAGACTCGGACGTTATTGCCGAAGCGGCCATCACCGCAGCCTACACGCATCCTGAGGCGGAAGCATGGCTCACAGATGTATTGGCTATCATTCGTGAAAACTATGAATATCTGTGCCGAGAACTTCGTACGGCATTGCCACACATCCGCATCAGCCCTATGGACGGCACCTATTTGGCTTGGATCGATTTTAGCGCCTATGTAAAGGCGGAAGATATGCATGACCTGTTCGAAAACAAATGCCACATTGCACCAAGCTTTGGCGAATGGTTTGGAGGCGGAGATTACGCCACCTTTGTGCGACTTAACTTGGCCACGAGCCTTGAAAATATCAGGACTGCTACCCATACTATTATCAAGTACGTACACCCTTAATGGGTACCTCTTATCAAGAAATACATTAATTCAGGAAATACATTAATCATATTAGAGAATTCATTCCGTACAAACAAAAGAGGCGGCTCTAGCATCATTCAATGTTAGAGCCGCCTCTTTGTATTATACTTTCACTGTATTACCAACTAGTATTACACTGGTTCTTATTTAATTCTAGCGAAATGTTCCTTTGCAAATTGCATATCTTGTACGAGTTCTAATGTACCAATATAGTTATTGTTTTGATCGCGTACAGCCATGTAGTTTACATAGAATGGACGACCTTGTTTTTCAAGCCATACTGCCACATTATCGCGGTCACCTTTACGGAAGGAGTCGATAATACCGCGTACAATAGGTTCTACCTTTGGTGGATGGCAGGAATATACATCGCGGCCAATCGCTGTAGTAGGGCGTTTGAATACCTTTTCACCATCATTGAAGTAACGGTTGATATCTTCATGGTCAACGAAGGTTACTTCCATTGGCATTGTATTGAGCATAGCATCGAGTTGATCTACAGTTAGCGTACCGCCAATTAAACCGATAGCATTGTCATCACCACTTTGTTTTGTAGTTTGTGTTGCTAATGCTGCATCAGCCTCTGTCCAAGCAATGCGTTTTACACCAAAGATTTCTTCATATTGTGCTGTATCTTTGTAGATTTGGTACCATTCTTCTTTACTGAAGTTTTCTGCACAGATTGGGAACAAGATATTTTGTTCTTTGTAGATCATTTCTTGAGCACGTGTAAGAAGCTCATCAAAACGTCTATACCAATCATCTACACTTTGACTAGATTTTGCTAAATCGCCTAATTGGTCGCGGATATCGCCATCAACAGTCCACATAACCATGGATGGGCCACCGATTGCATAATCTACTTTCAATTTTGGATATAATAGGTCGCCTTTTTTAGCATAGTGAACAGATACTTGGCGCACTGTATTTACATCATCGATAGTTGCTGTTTTATCTGCTACTTTAGGACGAATAGATGCAATCAACTCATCAAGGGCTTTATTTTCCTCTGTTAATTGGTTGAGCGGATGACCTACAGTCTCTACCAATGTTACTACGCTCTTGCTCTTTTCTTGAGCCTCTAATACAGCCTCTACCTTAGCATGTTCGGCATCCATTTGTTCATGAATAGTAGAACCATGGAACAATGCAGAGTGAAGGTCGCACAATTGTTGTACCTCTTCTAAAGGTGTACCTTCGCGCATAAGACCTTGTTCGGCTTTCATGATTTCACTAGCCTCAACATGTTTGAATTGGCTCGCAAAATCTTCACGAACAGAACCAAGTTCTTCGCCTGTGCCCAAACGTTTCAAGAAGCCTTTCAATTGCTCTACACGTTCGCTATCTGTAACAGTATCCTCTGCATTAGCTTCTGCATTGTCATTAGCATTAGATTCCTCTGTGTGAGTAGCAGCTGCCTCTGTAGGAGCACCCTTAGCAGATGCATCATCACCATGTAGATTTGGCATTTCACCTTCCAAGGTAAAGCCGGCTTTCATAAATGCGCTCACGATATCCATCATAGATACGCCTTTCATTTTAGCCCCTTTAGGAATGGTCATAATTTTGCCTACAGAGTTCAACATCACCTTATTAGTGATTTCACTGAACCCTAAGCTTTTCATAATCTCTGTTACTTCAGGATATTCTTTTACCAAATCATATACGGATTTGGACAAATCTAATTTCTTTTCCATTTTGATCCCCTCGTGTCAAAAATATTGTTTATTACATATGTGAGTAATCCTCTATACGTCTTCGTATACAAGGCAATTTACATTCTGAAAGGTTTATCTAAAATAACCTATGACACTATGATAAACGATATCGATTGGAAAATCTGTATCCATGGCTATACTTTTGAAAGATATTTCAAAAATATCGAAATTCCATATAAAAATAACGGATAGCTAGTTTTCAAAGTCATCTAATCATTTAGAACGCTTTGAACCAACTATCCGTTATTTATTGAACTATATCTAGTTTTTAGAGAGATGAAAGTTCTGAGAGATTTATTAGTTTTGTTTCAATGCTTTTTCGTAGTTTTCAGAAACTTTGTCCCAGTTAATAACGCGGAAGAATTCCTTAATGTAATCTGGGCGACGGTTTTGGTAATGCAAGTAATATGCATGTTCCCAAACGTCTAAGCAAAGGATCGCTGTTTTACCTTCTAGTAGAGGGTTATCTTGGTTCGCAGAAGATGTCACTTCTAGTTTGCCATCTTTGTTTACCACAAGCCATGCCCAACCAGAGCCAAAGCGTGTTGCTGCTGCAGCGGAGAAGCTTTCAACAAAATCATCATAACCACCAAGATCAG
>NZ_UQYC01000086.1 GCF_900545205.1 uncultured Veillonella sp.
GCACAGTAAATACTACATGATCTTCCCCATCAATTTCTAATAGTGGTACTGCTACTGCCGCTGTTATAACATCAATATCGGTAAGAACAGTATGTTCTCGTTTTTCTAGGAAATTAAATAGTTTCTTGTCCATATATGGTCCTCTTACTTTATAGATACTATACGATATCTATATAAATCTTTTATATGTCAAATTTGTATTTTATAATTGTATCTATATTTATATTTGAATTTATGTTTTACTTTCATTATACATGAACTTGTAAGTCATTTTTTGCTTCACAAACAACAGATTTAGTAGATAAATAATCTTATAGACAAAATAGACAGAAAAAAACTGTGATGAGGTTTCTATCTCATCACAGTTTTATATTAGTTAAATTTAATTTTTACGAATTTACGTTTACCAACTTGAACGATCATGCCCTCTTCAAGGGTAAGGTTTTCTTCTGTATATTTTTCACCGTTTACTTTGAAAGCACCAGCTTTAATAGAACGACGTGCTTCACCATTAGAAGCAGTCAAACCAGCATCTGTACAGAATTGTGGTACAAAGATTGGTTCTGTTGGCGCATCCATAGCGTATTCAGGAATATCTGTAGGCAACGCGCGTTGTTGGAATACGCGCTTGAATTCTTCTTCTGCCTCAAGAGCAGCGTCTTCACCATGGTACAAACGAACAATGGTACGAGCTAATTGCATTTTAGCGTCACGTGGATGTAATTCACCACTTTCAAGACGTTTTTCCATGTCCTCTTGTTCTTCAATTGGCATATCTGTAACGAGCATGAAGTAGCGCATCATCAATTCATCAGGAATGGACATTGCTTTACCGTACATTTCTTTAGGTTCTTCGTCGATACCGATGTAGTTACCTAAAGATTTACTCATTTTTTGAACACCGTCAAGGCCTTCAAGCAATGGCATTGTGATAACAACTTGAGGTTCTTGACCTTCTAATTCTTGTAAATGACGGCCCATTAACAAGTTGAAAGTTTGGTCTGTACCACCAAATTCAACATCAGCATGTAATGCTACAGAATCTTGACCTTGCATCAATGGATACATAAACTCATGAACACCGATTGCACGACCTTCTTTAAAGCGTTTATTGAAATCATCACGTTCCATCATACGAGCTACAGTGTAAGAACTTGCCAAACGTAGAACATCAGCAAAGTTCATGGATTCAAGCCATTCACTGTTGTCGCGAACGATAGTTTTTTCAGGATCCAACACTTTGAAGATTTGTGTTTTATAAGTTTCAGCATTTTTCAATACTTCTTCTTTTGTAAGTGGTGGACGAGTTACGCTTTTACCAGTAGGATCACCAATACGTGCAGTGAAACCACCGATAACAATCACTACTTGATGACCAAATTCTTGGAACAAACGTAATTTACGAAGTGGTACAGTATGACCCAAATGAATATCTGGCGCTGTTGGGTCCAAACCTAGTTTTACAACTAACGGTTTATTTTCCTTAATGGATTTTTCTATTTTCTTTACAAGATCTTGTTCGTTAATTAAATCTGCTACGCCGTGTTTAATTTGGCGTACTTGTTCTTGAGCACTAACCATGATAATCCTCCTCGAAATACTATTGTTTTAGTATACCATTATCTAAAAACTTTCACAATTATATATATAGTATTGGTTTTAAGCCATTTATGATATAATATTTATAACTGCGTAATAGAATTTACGTTATATTTACTAACAAAAGAAAAAAGAGGTGACTCTATGAGTAATAACTCAAATGCGAGAAGCAGCCGCCGTTCTAACGGTAGCGGCTCTACACCGAAGAAAACAAGTCCGAAGCGTCTATTTTGGATTTGTGCCCTTCTCCTTATACTCATCGTAGCCGGAGGTGGCTGTGGTTTTATCAGTGCCACACTGTCTAACCTACCAGATGTATCCAATGTACGTCCTTCCGCATCGTCTCAAATTTACGATGTCCATGGTAATCTCATCACAACGGTTCATTCCACAGAGAATCGATTACCAGTACCTTTAAAAGATGTACCAAAGGATTTACAAAATGCCTTTGTTGCTACTGAGGACTCTCGCTTCTACTCCCATCACGGTATCGACCCAGTTGGTATCTTACGTGCTGTATGGGTTAACCTTGTTCATAGTGGCGTATCTGAAGGTGGTTCTACTATCACTCAACAGTTAGCACGTAATGCATTCTTGTCTCAAGACAGAACATTTAAACGTAAAATTTCTGAAGCATTACTAGCACTAAAAATTGAACAACACTACACTAAGGATGAAATCCTAGAAATGTACATGAATCAAATTTACTTTGGTCAAGGTGCATACGGTGTACAATCTGCAGCTCATGTGTACTTTGGTAAGGATGCTAGCCAATTAACGCTTGCTCAAGCAGCGCTCATTGCGGGCTTACCACAAAGTCCTAACTACTACTCTCCATTCAATGATTTGGAAGCTAGTAAAAAACGTCAAGCCGTTGTATTAGGCCAAATGGTTAAATACGGATACATTACACAAGAGCAAGCCGATGAAGCGCGTCAAGCAGATTTAGGCTTAGTAGCAAAACAAGAACAAACGCATGAAAAATCTAATGCGTCTTACTTCATTAACTATGTTATTGCACAAGTTTCTGAAAAATATGGTGATGATGCAATCTATAAAGATGGTTTAAAAATTTATACTACTCTCGATATGGATGCACAAAATGCGGCTGTAGCAGCAATGCAAAACTTGCCTAACTACTACACAGATAGCAATGGTTTACATCAACCACAAGGTGCGATCGTAGCTATGAATCCTCATAATGGTTATATTATGGCTATGGTTGGTGGTCGCGGTGATGATGCATTTAACCGTGCTACACAAGCAGAACGTCAACCAGGTTCCGCTATGAAACCATTTGTATATTTGGCAGCTATTCAATCTGGTAAAACTCCTGGTTCTATCGTAGATGATAGCCCTGTTACATTTGGTAACTGGAGCCCTAAAAACTATGAAAATGACTTCGTAGGTAGCATTACATACCGCTATGCATTACAACATTCTCGTAACGTAGCTGCCGTAAAAATTGCTGATGAAGTAGGCATGTCTAAGATTATTAAACTTGCTAAAGAAATGGGTATCTCTACTCTAACTGATCAAGATAATAACTTGTCTACTGCACTTGGTGGTTTAACTCATGGTGTAACACCTCTTGAAATGGTTCAAGCTTATGGTGTACTCGCTAATGGTGGTATCAAAGTTCAACCTACGGCAATCGTTAAAATTGTAGACCGCAATGGTCAAGTTGTGGAAGAAAACTCCATCCAAGAAAAACGTGTTGTAGATGAAAAAGATGCAGCTATCATTACAAATATGCTAGAATCCGTTATAAATGGCGGTACTGGTGGTAATGCCGCAATCGGTCGTCCTGCAGCAGGCAAAACTGGTACAACAGATGATTCCAAGGATGCTTGGTTCGTTGGTTACACGCCTGATTTAGTAGCTGCCGTTTGGATTGGTGATGACTATGGCTCGGAAACATTACGAGGCATGACCGGTGGTGACACACCTGCTATTATGTGGGGCCAATTCATGGCAAATGCGCTTGCCAATACCCCTGCTTCTGACTTCTCCGTTCCTGCTAGCGCTCAATCAGCTGTTTCTGAAGGTTATTATAATCCTGTAAAAGCACAGCCTAAAAAAGAAGCTGCTAAGGACGAAAAAGCAGACAAAAAAGACGATAAAGACAAATCGAAAGATGAAGCTGTAAAAGATGACAGTGGCTCAAAAGATGATGCAACTGAACAAAAATCTAATTCATCGAAAAGTAAAAAGTCTAGCAAAAAAGATCGTTAATCTCATACGATAAAGGAGCGGAACAATTGTTCCGCTCCTTTTGTTTATATAAAAAAGGTAGTAAGTTTATGAACTTACTACCTTATTCTATTACTCTACATCTATATAATCATCTAAAAATACTATTCCTGTACAATATACAGATAATCGATGATGAATTAGAGCATGTATGTACTTTTACTTAAGAACTACATTCGTAGCCCCTGCACCACCTTCATCATAGCCTGCTGTTTCAAAGTGAGCTACATGCGGTAAGGTACGCAAATATTGATGCACACCTTCTCGTAATGCACCAGTTCCCTTACCATGGATAATACGTACTTGGCTAACACCACCCAGCAAGGCTTGGTCAATAAATCTACCAACAGATACTGTCGCTTCATCTACGGTTTGACCGAGAATATTGATTTCAGTGCGAACCTCTTTTTGGCGTTGTACAGCAGAACCACCCATACGTTTTCGTGTCTTAGGCATGGATGCCTTTTGTTCACGAGCCAGCTTATTGCCTTCTTCACGTGTAGTAGATTGTAATTCGCTAACCTTAACTGTAGCTGTTAATCCATTAATATCTACATTCACTCGATTACCATTGATAGACAATACAGTACCTAATGAGCGCAATGACGTAACATATACAGCTTGGCCCACCTTAATAGCATCTGCTGTCAAGGACTTACGATCATCATCTACTGGAGCTTCTGGCACATGCACATTAGAGATGCCCTTACGAGCTGCATTGATGGCAGATTGACGCTTATCTTTATTTGTTTCAGAGAATTGCGCTTTCAATTGCTTGATAATCGCTTCCCCTTCAACGCGTAAACTACGTTTCATAGATTCTGCATCAGCTTGAGCTTTGGCTAAGATTTGTTTACGTTTTTCATTAAACTGTTTCTTTTCCTTCTCTAATTGACCACGCATACGACGTGTTTCATCTAGCTCTTTCTTTAATGCTCTTTCCCGTTCAGAGGCTTTACGAAGCTGTTCATTCAAATCTGAAAGAACCTCTTCCATTTCATGACTACCAAATTGAGATTTATACTCTGCAGCACGTGTTACGATGTCTTTTGGTAAGCCTAAACGAGCCGCAATACTCAATGCATGGCTACTACCGGCTACGCCGATATAGAGTCGATACGTTGGTTTTAATGTACGCTCATCAAACTCTACATGGCCATTTTCAATACCTTCCGTATGGTATGCATAATTTTTAAGCTCATTATAATGGGTACTTACCATCATGAGAGCGCCTTTTTTACGGAAGAACTCAAGGATAGATACTGCAAGCGCACTACCTTCTTCTGGATCAGTACCAGATCCAAGCTCATCGAGTAATACCAAATCATTTGGACCACAATGTTTAATGATAGAAATAACTTGTGTCATATGAGCGGAGAACGTACTTAAGCTAGCTTCAATACTTTGCTCGTCCCCAATATCGGCAAAGACATTATGGAATATTGGCAACATGGATCCGTGATCAGCAGGAATAAATAAACCACATTGGTTCATTAAACTCAATAGCCCTAATGTTTTAAGGGATACTGTTTTACCACCTGTATTAGAACCAGTGATTAATAAAATACGATACGATGTACCTAACTGAATATTCGTAGGCACTACCACATTTGGTGGAATCAATGGATGACGAGCTCTCATGAGATTAACTGTTCTATCAGTACTCAAGATTGCTGGTACACCCTTATAGGAAATAGCAAGGCTCGCCTTACCATATACAAATTCGATGTGTGATACCTTTTCACAAGCATCCATCAAATCATTACTATGTTGTTTTACAAGGGCTGATAATTCGCGGTAAATACGCAATACCTCTTGCTCTTCACCAATTAGTGCCTCTTGTAATTCATTATTTAGATTCACCAAGCGCATCGGTTCAATATATAAGGTTTGACCCGTTGCAGAACGGTCGTGAATAAGACCATCAAAGTATTGGCGATACTCTTGTTTTACAGGGATTACGTAACGATTATTACGTTGTGTAATGATTGCTTCTTGGAAATACTTTTGATTATCCTTGTCGTGCAAGATAGCTTGAATATCATTTTTAATCTTTTCACGTGTTTTAATAATCGTATTTCTAAGACTCGCCAATTTAGGAGATGCTGTATCAAGCAATTCCCCTTTTTCATCAAAGACGCGTTTAAAACGGTTTTCAATGCGGTCTGTATTCGGCATATCCTGTACCCATAGGGATAGCAATGGATATTCCATATATTTTGTTCTAAAGAACTTTGTCATCCGCTTATAAGCACCAATGGTCAAGTAAATATCCCACAATGCTTCACGAGTAAGAACAAAGTCTTTACGACTCTTTTTACATGATTCACGAATATCTCGCGTACCACCTAACGGTTGTTCTACCTCAGTTTGCAAAGAACGCATGGCTTCTGCTGTTTCATCAAGGTTCTCTTGAATAGCTTTAGCATCCGTCATTGGTTCAATATGCATAGCCAATTCTTTAGCAATGGTAGAACTACAGTGTTGTTGTAATTGTTCTTTTATATGGTGAAAGTCTAATACATCTTCGTTAAACAATGTACTACCTCTTTTATAAAATACCTCTAAAATAGTGGCCCCTTGTAATAGGTGCATCATCTTTACCTACACTCTTGGGCGGAGCCTCTTTTGTTCCATTTTGAATGGATACATAATCTGCTACGATAGTACGCAAACGATGTGGATCCATATGTCGCCCATCGATGCGCAATATATGTAGCCCTTTTCGATGTAACTCTGGCACGTAGGCACGCATGTCCATTTCATGACTATTCATGATGTGCATGCGGCAATAAGGATCTGTACGCAATGGGAACACTTCCCCTTTACGGTCTTTCAATGCATAGTCCTCTGTTACACATGGCATAGGACAGTTTTCCTTCTTGCCAGTGCCCACAAAGCTTGC
>NZ_UQYC01000087.1 GCF_900545205.1 uncultured Veillonella sp.
ACCAGATGCTTACGGACGTGGACGTATTATCGGAGACTACCGTCGTGTTGCTTTATACGGGGTAGATCGTTTAATGGCTGAAAAATTAAAAGACCATAACAACACTTCACGTGTCATGGATGAAGAAAACATTCGTTTACGCGAAGAAATCTCTGAACAATACCGTGCTTTAAATGAATTAAAACAAATGGCAGCAAAACATGGTTTCGATATCTCTAAACCAGCAACAACTGCTAAAGAAGCAGTTCAATGGTTATACTTCGGATACTTAGCTGCAATTAAAGAGCAAAATGGTGCTGCGATGTCTTTAGGACGTACTTCTACATTCTTAGATATCTACATTGAGCGTGACTTACAAAACGGTGTAATCACTGAAGAAGAAGCACAAGAGATTATGGACCACTTCGTAATGAAATTACGTTTAGTTAAATTCTCTCGTACTCCAGATTACAATGAATTATTCTCAGGAGATCCAACTTGGGTAACTGAATCAATTGCTGGTATGTCAACTGATGGATTCCCATTAGTAACTAAAAACTCATTCCGTGTATTACACACATTAGATAACTTAGGACCAGCTCCAGAACCAAACTTAACAGTATTATGGTCAACTAAATTACCTCAAGGATTCAAAGAATACTGTGCAAAAATGTCAATCAAAACTTCAGCTATCCAATATGAAAATGATGACATCATGCGCCCAATCTACGGTGATGACTATGCAATCGCATGTTGCGTATCTCCAATGCGTATTGGTAAAGAAATGCAATTCTTCGGCGCTCGTTCCAACTTGGCAAAATGCTTGCTTTATGCAATCAATGGCGGCGTTGATGAAAAACTAAAGAAACAAATTGGTCCTAAATACCGCCCTATTACTTCCGAATACTTAGAATTCGATGAAGTATGGGAAAAATTCGACGACATGATGGAATGGTTGGCAGGCGTATATGTAAATGCATTGAACATCATTCACTACATGCACGATAAATACGCTTATGAAAAACTAGAAATGGCATTGCATGACCGCAAAGTAACTCGTTGGTTTGCAACTGGTATCGCTGGTTTATCTGTAGTAGCCGACTCCTTGTCCGCTATTAAATATGCTAAGGTAAAACCTATTCGTGACGAAAACGGCATCGCTGTTGATTTCGAAATCGAAGGTGACTTCCCTAAATATGGTAACGATGACGATCGTGTAGATAGCTTGGCAGCAAAAGTTGTTTCCACATTTATGAACAAGATTCGTAAACATCCTACATACCGTCAATCCGTTCCTACTATGAGCTTGTTAACAATTACTTCCAACGTAGTATATGGTACTGCAACAGGTTCCACTCCAGATGGTCGTAAAGCTGGTGAAGCTTTTGCTCCTGGTGCTAACCCAATGCATGGTCGTGATACTCACGGTGCTATTTCTTCGTTGGCATCCGTAGCAAAAATGCCATGGCGTGATAGCTCCGATGGTATTTCCAATACCTTCTCTATCATTCCTGACGCATTAGGTAAATCTGGTGAAACATTTGTGTCCGTCAGCGATTTTGATATTGAGTTAGATCCATCTCAATTGCCTAACTCCAATACAAACTTCGCTTGCAGCGAACCGAATGTTACTATAAAGGAAGATAAATAACGTCTTCCATAGTATCTGTGTGCTTTCACCGGCACCGATACGAGTGTTAGTCTTGGTTGAAAGGAGGCAATACCCATGAGCAACCAACAACAAGTTGATAACTTGGTAGAGTTATTGGATGGCTACTCCCAAAAAGGCGGTCATCATTTGAACGTTAACGTGTTCACTCGTGAAACATTGTTAGACGCTCAAAAACATCCTGAGTTGTACCCTCAATTGACTGTTCGTGTATCTGGTTACGCAGTACACTTCAACAAATTGACAAAACAACAACAGGACGAAGTTATTTCCCGTACATTCCATCAACAAATCTAATCGAGGTTTCCTATGACTGGACGTATTCATTCGATTGAAACGATGGGTACGGTTGATGGTCCAGGCATGCGCATGGTGGTTTTTCTCCAAGGATGCCCCATGCGTTGTGCTTATTGCCACAATCCCGATACATGGAATGAAACTAGCGATGATGTTAAGTTCACGACTGTGGAGGAGTTGTGGGACCAGTACGAACGTAACCGCCAATTTTATACTAATGGTGGTATCACCGTCACAGGTGGGGAAGCTCTAATGCAAATCGACTTTGTTACTGAGCTTTTCACATATTTCCGTGAAAGAAACGTCCATACCTGTTTAGATACAAGTGGAATTTGTTTTGATCCCCACCAAGAGGTGGCCTACCGTAAGCTACTCAGTGTCACTAGTCTCGTCATCCTAGACCTTAAAGAAATCGATCCTGATAAACATCTGTGGTTAACAGGCAAACCATTAGAGCCCATTCTCGGCTTTGCTCGATTAACGGCCGATGTAGAAGTTCCTATTTGGGTTCGTCACGTTGTAGTCCCTACCATCACAGATAATGCAGATCATCACTATCGTCTAGGCTTTTTCCTAGGATCTCTGAAAAATTTACAAGCCGTTGATTGCTTACCATATCATGTTATGGGTACTGCTAAATATAAGGAGTTAGGTCTCACCTATCGCCTAGAGGGCATACCGGCCGCATCAAAAGATATAGCGGCTAAAGCGACAAGAACCGTGGTAGAAGGCATCAAGGCCTATCGACGCCATTGGTGGAGTCCCATCAAAACACAACATCAATCATAATCAAGTTTGAGGATAACTACCTCCCTTGATATATATACAAATATATATTAAAAACTTGATCTATGATAGCCCTAAAACAATAGAGCCGCCCCCACACAACCGGGGACGGCTCTTATTGTATTTATAGACTATTTAGTTTCTATTATTTGTGCACTGATTTTGAATAATCAGCATATCGTTTAGGTAAACAACCTATTTGATCTAATATCCGCTCTACTAATATCTTTTATTTAGATACTACATTAATAGGTTCACCTTTAAAGAAGGCTTGTACATTGTCGCGAATGATGCCCACCAAGCGTTGGCGAGTTTCTAGACCTTTCCACCCCATATGAGGTGTAAGGATAACATTATCTAATGTATATAGAGGGCTATCCTCTGCTGGCGGTTCTACCTCTTGTACATCAAGACCGGCACCTGCAATACGTTTAGCTGCTAATGCTTCACAAAGGTCGGCTTCATTAATAAGAGGACCACGACCTGTATTGACGATAACAGCATTTGGCTTCATCTTGGCGATGGTTTCTTTATTAATCATGTGCTTAGTTTGGTCATTCAATGGGCAATGTAATGTAATATAATCACTATTTTCTAGTAATTCATCAAGGCTTACATAACGAATGCCGTCGCCATCAGCTTTTGGTGTACGTGTATGAATCAAGATATTCATGCCAAGTGCTTTTGCTACTTTGATTACTTCCATGCCGATATGACCAGCACCAACCACACCTAATGTTTTACCATTTACCTCTGTGTGGCTCACTTGCAAATATTTTGTAAAGTTGCTGCGATCACCTTTTGCAAGCATGCCGATTTGTTTTTGCATTGTAGATGCAAAATTGAGGATCATCATGATTACCGTATGCGCTACACGCTCTGTGCTATACGCTGGAATATTGCACACAGTAATACCTCGTTCCTTCGCTGCATTAAGATCAATATTGTTATAGCCTGTACCTGCTTCTACAATGAGCTTTACTGTATCTGGGAATTGTGAAAGTAACTCAGCATTAACAGGAAGCTCTTTTGTTACTACTACACGAGCCCCTTGGATACGCTCAATAAGCTCTTCGTTTGTACTATTATCATAAACCTGTACATCATTAGATAATACGGAGAAATCTAATGCATGGTCATAATTCATTTTACCTGCGTTTACTACTACTACACGTTCGCTCATGAGAACCTCCTACATAGATGCTATATTATATATTTATTAATTTCAAACCTACAAGTAATCTGGCTATGTTCACGATGTTAGATGACTACAATTTTGTCTATATCATTCATAACCAATCTATTAGCTAGAAAAAGCATATATCATACCTTACTATAAATTATACTATTATTTATATAAATTTATACCATTAATATCACAGCTAACTATATTAATTAGTATACTTTCACAATTATTGTATATAATATATGCAGAAAAGCTATAAAATTCAAAATAATACCAATATTTCTGTATAAAACTTTCACAAAAGTATTGTTTAATTCCCCAAAAGTTATAAAATAAAAGTAATGTTATATAGAATTGAGGAATACCATGAGACCCACCTATTTGACCATAAATACAAGTCTCGTTCGCGAGAACTTGCGCAAAATTAAAGATAGTTTACCGGAATGGAGCACATCTACAGCTGTTATCAAGGCCAATGGCTATGGTCACGGCAGCGTTATGATGGGCCGTATAGCCGTTGAGGAAGGTTATGAATCCTTAGCCGTTGCCATTCCTGAAGAATCTGTGCCTCTTCGCAATGCAGGTATTATGGTACCAATCTACCTACTAGGTCTCACACGCCCACAATCATTTGAGCTTGTAGCAGACACCAATTCCATTCCTGCCGTATGTGAATCTACAGATTTGGAGGCGCTCGATAAAGTAGCAGAAAATCACGATATGATTATTCGCGTTGCTGTTGCTGTTGATACAGGCATGCATCGTATTGGTATTAAACCAGAGGATGCTGTGGAGTTTATAAAACGTGTTGAGTCCTATGAAAACCTTGAAGTAGACGGTTTCTTCTCTCATATGAGTAACGCTGATGCGGCCGATCAAAGCCACGCTCATGGGCAGGCACAAAAATTCCATAAAATGGTAGACGAAATCCGTGCCTTTAGACCTGATGCGGATTATCGATTCTCCCTTGCCAATAGTGCTGGGTTATTATCTGTAAAAGATAGCTTATTTACCGATGCACGTCCTGGCATTATTCAATACGGTATTATGCCATCCCTTGATGTACCAAATCGATTAGGTTTGAAGCCAGTTCTCTCCTTCCATAGCGAAGTAGTACATGTACAGCATTTGGAAGCTGGCGAAGGCATTGGCTATGGATCTACCTATGTAACACCTGAACCAATGACGATTGCTACCATCCCTGTGGGATATGCAGATGGCTATCCTCGCAGCTTATCTAACCGAGGTACGGTCCTTATTCATGGTACACGTTGTCCTGTAGTAGGCCGCATCTGTATGGACCAATTTATGGTAGCCGTGCCTGATACAATTACTGTACAACCTGGTGATAAGGTTGTGCTTTTAGGTTCCCAAGGTCATGAAAGCATCTCTGCCCTAGAGATTGCCGCCCTTGCCTCTACGATTCCATATGAAATCTTCTGTGGTTTCTCTGAGCGCGTACCTAGACAATACATATAAAAGGCCCACTATTGTTACTAATAGTAAAGGCTCCATATACAAGAAGCGCAGGTATACATTATTGTATCTGCGCTTTTTATATTTTCAGTTCATATAACACTGATATCATTCAAATTTAGTTTTATAGTAGCTTAGAAAAAGCCCGTAATACATGCAGCGGTCTACATGTATTACGGGCTTTCCTGCTCCCCTATACCTAGCGTACTGTAAAGCAGTTACGTTCTTATTGTGAGAGAGAGTATTATATACCAAGTATATAATCTTATGATTGGGAGGGAACCACAATGCATAAGGGGCCCCCTGAACGACAGACGGCATAGGAGAGAGTCAATGTTTGTCTATCCAATCCAGAGGGCTGCGTGTGTGTAATTGTTTATTGTGTGTGTAAGTGTATTGTGTATGTGTGTAAGTATGTGTGTATAGTTTTGTGTGTTTAGTGTTCGTGTATTAAAGGGGTTTGCTTTACAGTGGCATAGGATATGGATTAGCTTATTTTACTGCCATACCTGTTTTAGCATCCAATACGATGGATACAGGTTTATTTTGTGCATCATGGAACTCTACAGTATAAATAGGTTTACCGTTTTGGTTTGCTACAGACCAAGAGTTAATACCAGTTGCTACATTGCCAGTTTGTGCGAAGGCTGCATTGATCGCCACATGTGGAGGTAACACAGTACCAGCATCAATAGCACTAGCTTCCATAGATGCATCATATGCTTTAGGAGTACCTTCAGTTACATTACCAGATGCCACATCTAGAGTCATGGAATGGGCACCACTAGTATTGAAACCGTCTACTTCATAGATAGCAGTTTTATCGGCAGCTTTGAAGGATACATTAGTAATCTTAGAGTCACCATATTTATTTTCAAATTGGTCGATTAAATAATTAGCACCAATTACGAAAATACTATTTTGATCGACTACGCCTGCTTGCTTACTTGTTGTGCTAGGTTGTGATTTTCCACTTTTAGAGTTTTTTTTTCCTCTTTAGTAGTTTCTTTTTTGTCAGCTTTTTTATCTGCTTTTACTTCTTTAGTTTCTTTTACAGCTTTATCAGCTTTAACTGCTTTGTCAGCTTTTACTTTAGGCGCTTTGTGTGCTTGCGCTTTTTTAGGTCTGCCACCGTGCTCAAGAATATGGGTAGCGGACTTCGTGCC
>NZ_UQYC01000088.1 GCF_900545205.1 uncultured Veillonella sp.
GATTAAAGTACCAACACGTTTTGTCCTATAACCCGAAGTTATCCATTAATAGCAATTAGCTGATTTTCCTACGATTATTGAATTTTATAAATGCTAGCCGATTTAGTTTTTCCAACTTCTGTTGCTATGTTATTGGTTGGTGAATTAGCAAATTCTTTACTATATTTATTTGGTACAATGATGGTAGCACCTTTTTCATTAGATACCCTTGTATCAAACTCATCTACTGTTATTGTGGGCATCAATGTTTTGCCTGCTGTCCATAGAGGATTATCTGTAGTATGTACAAATACTTGAGTTGGGGTATCTTTTGTATAATATACAATCGATGTATAGTAGGTACCATATATATATGTGTGTTGAGCACTTGACTCAATATATGGCTTGAATTGAAGCCCCGATTGATCAGATAAAATAGGTGTTACAGTTATTGTGATTGCCGTATATAAAATAGTTAAAGGTGTGGCTAAATAGATAGATAATGGTACGTTGCGATTTCTATACCGTTTAACTACTAGTGCAAATAGTACTAGTAATACGAATGCACTAATTAATGGTATAGGATTTAATTCTGGTGTTGCGATGCTGGCTACTAGGAATAAGATTGTATATATGCCTAATGGAATCGTTACAATATATTTAAAACTAGTACTCTTGTTATGGCAGCTAGTTGTGATAGCTTCAGCGCCCCAGATAAGACATGGGATTATTGCTGGTAACGTATAGGTTATATACTTTGTGGCCACTAGTGAATAGAATAATACAATTACTACAAACCAGATGGCGCCGAGAAGATAAAAATTATTTTTCCATGTAATGTTTTTGAGTCGGTAAATAACGGCTGGTGTCCATGGTAATAGAGCAAGAGGGACAATGATTAGGTAATAATACCAAACATTGAATTTTGGATGCTCAGATACAAGTGCTCGCTCCATGTTGTGAAGCCCTAGGAAACCAGATATGAATTCTTGACCGTGAATCGAGTACATAGCGATGTACCATGGACTGGCAAGAACTATAAATAAGAGAATTCCCAAAGGATTAAATAATAATGTAATATCCTTAGCAAGTGAGTAATCATCCTTATCTTTTTGGGTGAACCATCGTGCAGCAATGAATAGTAATAGTATTAATCCAGGAAGAACAATACCAACGGGCCCTTTAGTTACGACCGCTAAGGCTGCTGCCCCATAGGCTTTCACCATGGAATGTTTATCGTTCTTGGTGAAAGCTAGATAAGAATAGCCGAAGATGGCTAGTGAAAAGAAGAATAGGAAGCCGTCTGTTATGACTGCGTGAGAAATGTACCAGAACTGTAAGGCACCAAACAAAAGTATGGCACTCGTAATTGCTATATGCGTGGACTCTTTAATGCGATACACAAGATGGTACATAAGCGCAACACTGCCACCAGCAATAAGTGTATTTGGTATGCGTGATGTAAAGTCAGATATGCCAAATAGTTTATAGCTTATCATAAGCGCCCAATAGGTGAGGGGCGGTTTATCATACCAGACTTGGTCATATATCATGGGTGATATCCATGAGTTATGTTTTAACATTGTAATAGCAGATAATACATAGTTGGACTCAACCGGATCTGTTATGGGTAGATAGGCGTTATAGAAACCGTAACTCAGTACGGTCAATAAAAATAGCGCACCTATGCGCAGCATGTGATTGTTAATCATAGTTACTCCTTACTTACATAGTTTATATTATTGTACTATAGGGCGTGTAATAATTAAACCAATGAAAGATAAAGGTTTTATCAATATGGAAATAGTTACAAAAAAAGAATTATTTATGAAATAATATATTGTATAGAATATTGTTTGTACAGAATACATGAAATGACTTTTATGTATACAAAATACATGCTATAATGAGCGCGTAAGATAAAACCGTTTCATTGAAATACTATTTTGTATAAAAATAGTAGAAAGAGGATTTATTATGAGAAAAGAACATGATTTCTTAGGCGAATTAGAAGTAGCTGATGAATTATATTACGGTGTACAAACAATTCGTGCATTAGAAAACTTCCATATTACAGGAAAACACTTGGACCAAGATTTTATCAAAGCATTGGCAATGGTAAAAAAAGCATCTGCTTTAGCGAATATGAAAACTGGTCGCTTGAATGTATCTATAGGTAAAGCTATTGTACAAGCTGCAGATGAAGTAATTGAAGGTCAATTTGCTGACCAATTCCCTGTTGATCCAATTCAAGGTGGTGCAGGTACTTCTGTAAACATGAATATGAACGAAGTATTGGCTAACCGTGCTTGTGAAATTTTGGGTCATCCAAAAGGAAGCTATGATGTTGTAAGCCCTAACAACCATTGTAATATGGCACAATCTACAAATGATGCTTTCCCAACAGCAATCAAGGTATGTGCAATTTTGAAATCTAAACCTTTACTTGAAGCATTACAACGTCTTGTTGATGAACTTGAGAAAAAGGCTGATGAATATAGCGAAATTTTGAAAATGGGTCGTACTCACTTACAAGATGCGGTGCCAATTACATTAGGCCAAGAAATGGGTGCCTATGCATCTGGTGTTCGCCGCGGTATTAAACGTATTAAATCTGCCGTTGAAGGTGCACATGTAATTAACATGGGTGCTACTGCAGTTGGTACAGGCCTTAATGCGGAACCTAATTATATTCATGATGTAGCATACGAACTTAGTGAAGTAGTAGGCGAACCATTCTACACAGCTGAAAACTTAATTGATGCTACTAACAATACAGATATCTTTGCTGATATCTCCAGTGGTTTGAAAGTAACTGCTCTCGTATTGATTAAAATGGCCAATGACTTCCGCTTGATGGCATCTGGTCCTCGTTGTGGTATTGGGGAATTAAAATTACCAGCTCGTCAACCTGGTTCTTCCATCATGCCAGGCAAGGTTAACCCTGTTATCGCCGAAGTATTGAACCAAGTATGTTACCAAGTTATCGGTAATGACTTAACAATTACATTGGCTGTAGAAAATGGTCAATTCGAATTGAACGTAATGGAACCTGTATTGGCTTATAATTTATTCAATAATCTTTGCTACCTCAAAAACGGCGTAAATACATTTGTTGATAAATTACTCGTGGATCTTGAAGTAGATCGTGAACAATGCGAATACTGGTTGAATCGTTCCGTTGGTATCGTAACAGCATTGTTGCCACATCTTGGATATGAAACAGCATCTTCTCTTGCAAAAGAAGCTTATACTACTGGTCGTGCTATCCGTGATATCATCTTGGAAAAAGGTTTATTGACTGAAGATGAAATCAATCATATCCTTTCTCCTAAAGAAATGACTCGCCCTGGTATTGCTGGTGCTAATCTTTTAAAACAAAAAGGCAACTAACATAGTCAGTTGTTTTAATACATGAATAAAGCATGAAAATGAAAGACTGTCAACCCTTTTGGTTGACAGTCTTTTTTAATACTGATAGAATTATATATTGCAAAAGTAGCGTTTCCTGCTTTTGGATATAAAAACTATAACTTGAATAGTGATGAGGTTTTCTTCCAAGGTTGTGCTTGGTTAATGGAAAGCAAGGTTATTTTTAAAAATGAAATGGGCCTTGCTTTATTTGACGTTATCCGAGCAGGAAAACTGAGACCTGTAAGATGTCTTTTCCGTGCCGTTATAGAAAATGGTAGACCAGTGTGTTTTGATAGGGGTGAAAGCAAATATGTTCAAACCTGAACAGGTAGGCAAACGAACTCGTTATACGTACGCAAAAATTAACGAAGTTATCAAGATGCCGCATTTATTGGACATTCAGCGTAAATCGTATGAGTGGTTCTTGGAGAGTGGTTTACAAAATATTTTCAACGATATTTCTCCGATTAAAGACAATTCAGGTAATCTAGTACTTTCTTTCGAAGGTTTCAGCTTAGGTGAACCTAAGTATGATATTAATGAATGTAAAAACCGTGATGCTACTTACGCAGCACCACTTCGTGTAAATATTCGCTTAGTAAATAATGATCCAGAAAATATGGACATTAAAGAACAAGAAGTATTCATGGGCGATTTCCCATTGATGACTGACACAGGTACTTTCATCATCAATGGTGCAGAACGTGTAATCGTATCCCAATTGGTACGTTCTCCAGGCGTTTACTACAATAAAGAAATCGATACAATGGGTAACCGTTTGTACGATTCCACAGTTATTCCTAACCGTGGCGCATGGATCGAGCTTGAAACTGATGCAAGCGAAGTTGTTGCTGTTCGTATTGACCGTAACCGTAAATTACCAGCTACTGTATTGGTACGTGCATTAGGTTGGGATACTAATGAAAGTATCCTTGATCTCTTCTGGAATGGTAAAACTGATGAAGATGGTTTGCCAGTATATGATGAACGCATCGTTCGTACATTAGAAAAAGATACAACTCAATCTGCTGATGAAGCATTGGTTGAAATCTATAAAAAATTACGTCCAGGTGAACCTCCTACTGTAGAATCTGCTCGTAATTTATTCGATAATTTATTCTTCGATGCTCGCCGTTATGATTTAGCGCGCGTTGGTCGTTACAAATTAAACAAAAAACTCGGCTGGCGTCAACGTATGTTGGGTCAAACATTGGCTCAACCAATCGTAGATCCAGAAACTGGCGAAATCATTCTTGATGCAGGTGTACAAGTTGGGGAGGAACAACTTGATATCGTTGCTAATAGCCATGTATTCGATGGTGAAGGTTTCGCTGAGTTCTACATCGTAAATAACGATGGTGTAGAATCTAAAGTTATCTGTAACAACTGCAACTTGCCATACGATCACCGTACAGTAACACGTGAAGACATGATCGCTAACATCTCTTACTTGCTCAACCTTATGGATGGCGCAGGTCATACAGATGATATCGACCACTTGGGTAACCGTCGTCTTCGCTGTGTAGGTGAATTGTTGCAAAACCAATTCCGTATTGGTTTAACTCGTATGGAACGTGTTGTTCGTGAACGTATGACAATTCAAGAAATCGAATCTATCACGCCTCAAGCGTTGATTAACATTCGCCCTGTAGTGGCAGCAATCAAAGAATTCTTTGGTTCTTCTCAATTGTCTCAGTTCATGGACCAAACAAACCCATTAGCAGAATTGACTCATAAACGTCGTCTATCTGCCCTTGGCCCTGGCGGTTTATCTCGTGAGCGTGCAGGCTTCGAAGTTCGTGACGTGCATCACTCTCACTATGGCCGTATGTGTCCAATCGAAACTCCAGAAGGTCCAAACATCGGTTTGATCAACTCCTTGTCTAACTACGCGAAAGTAAATGAATTTGGTTTCATTGAGGCTCCATACCGTAAAGTAGAAAAAATCTATGGTACAGGTGCCGATGCAGACAAAGTTGTAAAAGTTCGTGTCACTGATTCCGTTGTATATATGACAGCTGATGAAGAAGAAGGCATGACAATTGCCCAAGCGAACTCCCCAATCGATGGTGAAGGTTACTTTACTAATGAACACGTTGCTTGTCGTCGTGGTCATGACGTATTGGAAGTTACACCTGATAAGGTAGACTACATGGACGTTAGTCCAAAAGAAGTTGTATCAATCGGTACAGCTATGATTCCATTCCTTGAAAATGATGATGCTAACCGTGCCTTGATGGGTGCGAACATGCAACGTCAAGCGGTACCACTATTGCGCGCTCAAGCTCCACTTGTTGGTACAGGTATGGAATATACAGCAGCTACTGACTCCGGCGTTTGCGTACTTGCTCGTGAAGCTGGTAAAGTTGTACGTTGCTGGGGTAATGAAATCCACGTTCTTCGCGATAGCGATGGTCGTGTTGATACATACCGTTTGAATAAATTCCTTCGTTCTAACCAATCCACATGCTTTAACCAAAAACCAATCGTTAATCGTGGCGACCATGTTGTAAAAGGCCAAGTATTGGCTGACGGTCCTGCTACTGATGGCGGTGAATTGGCGTTAGGTTATAACGTTCTTGTAGCGTTCATGCCTTGGGAAGGTTATAACTACGAAGATGCGATCTTGCTTAGTGAAGAACTTTGCAAAGAAGATATCTATACATCCATTCATATTGAAGAGTACGAATGCGATGCGCGTGACACTAAATTAGGTGCCGAAGAAATTACTCGTGAATTACCTAATACTGGTGATGACACACTTAAAAACCTTGATGAAGATGGTATCATCTGTATTGGTGCAGAAGTACATCCTGGCGATATTCTCGTAGGTAAAGCTACACCAAAAGGTGAAACTGAATTAACACCTGAAGAACGCTTATTGCGCGCTATCTTCGGTGACAAAGAACGCGAAGTTCGCGATACATCCTTGCGCGTACCTCATGGCGAATCTGGTAAAGTTGTAGACGTTAAAGTCTTCACTCGTGAAAACGGTGACGAATTACAACCAGGTGTAAATAAACTTGTTCGCGTATACATCGCTCAAAAACGTAAGATTCACGAAGGCGATAAAATGGCGGGCCGCCATGGTAACAAAGGTGTCGTTTCTCGCGTTATGAGAAAAGAAGATATGCCATTCC
>NZ_UQYC01000089.1 GCF_900545205.1 uncultured Veillonella sp.
GTACTACGGGCTTATAGCCCGTGAGCAAACCACCCGTTTTACGGGTGGTTCTGATATTGTTATATATAATATGTGACAATTTTCTCTCATATTTACAAGATTCTAATTATAAATTATAATTAAAAATATTTAATAATAGTTTATAGTGTATAGAGAGAGGGTTCTTATGAAACGCATGTGTAAAGCGAAATTATCCTTAGCAATTGCCCTGACGATTGCTAGCTCTGTAGGTCAGTATGCAATGGCGGAATATCCTGTTTTTAGTTTGACTAAGGGTGAAACTGTAGACTTGGGAACACCGCAAGGTACAATGTATGGGCTTGATGCAGATAATTTGAGTACTATTAATGCAGATTACGTAACCGGTAGATTAATTGATGAACGTAATACTATCATTACTAGCCAAAATGGCAGTACTGTGAATATTAAAAATGGTGATCTTCAAGTTGGTCGTAGCAGTAATCCAGTTGTTATTTCTAAAGGTGGTACTGTAAATCTTGGCGTAGATGGTAATACAGGTAATTTTACTGGACATGATATGTCTATTGAAGGTGATGTCCGTATCGATGGCAACCCTAATTATGCATCTGTAATTAATATCGGTTTAGATAGTGATGAAGTAATGTGGACTGGCTTTGCTCTTAATGTAGCAGATAAAAATGCAAAACAACCAAACCATATTAATGTATACCTTGGTCAACGTGGCTATTGGGATCATCTTTATCAAGGTGGGTTAAATGGTACTGGCTTTAGTACAATGACAACACCAAGCCGTGTACATCGCTTGGTAGGTTCTAAAAATCGTAGTTTTGAAAATGCTGTAGTGCAAAATGAGCACAATGAAATCCACATTGATAAGTTAGTCGGTCATGTAAACTTCTTCTACGATGCGAATGGTGAGTACGATGATACGGAAGATCCAGAATACACACCACCAACGAAAACCTATAATGGTTTGACTCCAGAATCCTTCTGGGGTGGCGATATTCATATTACAAGTGCAGAGTCTAATGCAGCTGCTCATTTGTATGCGTCTCAAAAAGGGCTTGATGTATCCTCTGAGGATAATGTAAATAAAATTTTAGATAACTTGGCTCATAAAATCTACTATCATAACTATGTAAATGGTGAAAGAAACCTTCAAGGTACTGTAGGCATTGCTTCTAATGGTGCTGAGTCTGCACGCTTTAAGGTGTTGACTGAAGGGTATGCTAAGGAAGGCGCTATTACTTGGCAAGCAGATAAAGATGGTCAAGGTAAATACGTATATGGTGAAAATAAACCGGCTCCTAAACCAGAGGTACAACCGACTCCAAAACCTGAGCCTAAGCCACAACCTAAGCCAACTCCAAAGCCAGAAGTAAAACCAGAACCGGCTCCAGCGCCTAAGCCGGAAGTTAAACCGACTCCTAAACCAGAAGTGAAACCAGCTCCAGTGCCAGACCGTAATTCTCACATTCATGTTATCATGGGTGATTTTGATACACCTCATATGCGTGGCGCTCGTTCTGCCATCATGAGTAATATCAACGGTTGGAGAACATTGACAGATAATATGTATCGTCCACGCGTATTGCAACAAGGCGAACCAACAGGTATTTGGGCTCGCGTTGGGGGCGGTAAATACAGCTTCAATGCAAAAGGTATCGACACAGATACAACGTATACACGCATTCAAGGTGGTTACGATGCTAAAACTAGCAGCGGTTGGACTGTAGGTGGTCAAGTTTCTTACCTTCGTGGCAACGATGACTACGTATTCAATGGTACTGGCAAAGAAAAAGCCTTTGCTGTTGGTGCGTACGGCTTGAAAGATCTTGGTAACAACCAATACATCCACATCGAGTCTCAAGTAGGTCGTGCTTCTAACGACTTCACAGTTCGTAATGAAATTGGTGAAAGACTGTCTGGTGAGACTAAAGCGAATGTATACTCTATCGGCGCTCGCTATGGTAAAACTGTGAAGCTTTCAAATGGTACATACATCGAACCACAAGCACAATTGAGCTACACTCACTTCGGTGGCGATAGCTTCAATGCCGGCAGCATGCACGTAGATCAATCTGGTGTGAGCAGCATGGCAGGTGGTCTTGGCCTTGAAATCGGTAAAAACTTCGGTGCAGGTAACATCTATACTCGCGTTGGCGTAAACCATGCCTTCTCTGGTACAGTGAAAACTGCGTACACAAGTGGTGCTACTACTAAATACACATCCGAAGACATTAAAGGTACTTGGACAGATCTAGCATTCGGTGGCCGCTATGGCTTCAATGCAAACAACAGCATCTTCGCTGATATTAGCACAGGTCTATCTGGCGACTATAAAGCTGGCTGGTCTGTAAATGCAGGATTTACACATAAATTCTAATATAATAGCTACTATATAAAAGTATATGGTGTTTACCAATAAAAGGTAGTGATCTGGTCACTGCCTTTTTATGTTCTAGTTTTATAACTCAAATATTAATATCTTAAATAACTTTAAATAAAAATAGGATAATTCATTTACAATTCACAAAAAATAGTGTAATATTTTAAATATATTTTAAAAGTGTTAAATGTGAGTTCTTAATAAAGTGAGTATATATCTATCTTTTCATATAAATAAAGACTAATAAATCAATTCTCAGATATATATTCAACTATGAAGGAGCTTTCACAATTGTGATTGTATTGTAAGTGAAGTATTGGTTGAGGTGTAAGAGGATGAGAGCAAGAAATAAATTTTTATTATCTGCTGTTATGATGACTTTATTGTCATCTACGATGGCCATGCCTAGCACATGGGCTGCAGCAGGTCTTAATTCTGATGGACGTATTTTTGCAACTACTGCAGATAGCAAATTTGAAAGTACAGGTAATACGACTGCGAATGGTGTAGTCGCATCTGATGGTGGTCAAGTTACAATTGGCTCTTTGGATACTCCTGATGCATCTCAATTGCCTAAACGCTATCGTCAACCAGCTTTCATTACAGGCATGCTAAATAACAGTTCCATTCAAGTGGATGGCGGGGTTATGGACGTGACTACTGCACCATGGCAGTCCCCATATCCAGTAGCGTTTGCATATAATAGTAAAATTAATCTCGGCATTGATGATACGGGTACTGTAAAACACAAAGTGTTTAATATGCAAGGTGATGTGCTAGTATCTGATAAAATGATGCCTCCTCATCAAGAACAGCAACCATCTGTGATTAATATCGGCCTAGGCCGTGCACATAACAGTCCTAACCAGTTTTCCGGTAAGGCTGTGAACACCTTAGAGGATAAAGGTGGCGAGATCAACATGACCTTTGATGGTGGCATGTGGAGCCATGATAACATGGGCGGCTTGGAATCTTTCAAAATTGATGGTAAAACAGAACGTAGTAGTATTAACAAGCTCACAGGTACTCGTACGCGCGAAGGTTTCAGCCGTATTTCCCAAGATTCCCGTAGCGACATTCATGTAAATAAATTGGACGGTCATATTAATGTTATTTATGACATGACTAGTGGTACTGGCTTAAATTATGCTAAACCAGGTTCTAAGAAAAACGGTCTTGATCCGGCTGACATCGAGGGCGGTAACTTCATCGTGAAATCCGCTGTAGCTGGCTCTGGCGTACATGGCTATGTAACAGGTGATCATCTCGATACTTCTTCTGAAAGCAATGTAAACAAGATTTTAGATAACTTAGCTCACAAATTCTATTATGAAAACTATGTAAAAGGTGAAAGAAATCTTTCTGGTACAGTATCCATCGCATCTAAAGGCATCGTGTCTAGCTTCCAAAAAGCATTGACTACAGACCAAAAAGAAGGGAATATTACTTGGAAAGACGGCAATGGTCAAGGGTCCTATGTGGTGCCGGAACCAAAACCTACACCAACTCCAGATCCTAAACCAGTTACACCGGTAACACCAGATCCTAAACCAGTTACACCTGTAACTCCTGATCCAAAACCAGTTACTCCTGTAACTCCAGATTCAAAACCAGTTACTCCAGTAACTCCAGATCCTAAACCAGTTACACCAGTAACTCCAGATCCAAAACCAGTTACACCTGTAACTCCAGATCCAAAACCAGTTACACCAGTAACTCCAGATCCAAAACCAGTTACACCTGTGACCCCAGATCCTAAACCAGTTACGCCAGTAACTCCAGATCCTAAACCAGTTACACCTGTAACTCCTGCTCCTACACCAGTAAATCCTAATCCTGTTGTTCGTGGTGCCTATGATACACCTCATATGCGTGGTATTCGTTCTGCTGTAGTAGGTAATATCAACGCATGGCGTACAGTAGCTGATGATATGTATCGTCCTCGCGTATTGCAACAAGGTGAACCAACAGGTATTTGGGCTCGCATCGGTGGCGGTAAATACAGCTACTCTGGCAGCGGTATCGACACAGCTACAGATTATACACGCATCCAAGGCGGTTATGATGCTAAAATCAGTCGTGGCTGGACTGTAGGTGGTCAAGTATCCTATCTTCGTGGTTCTGAAGACTATGTATTCGATGGTTCCGGCAAGGTTAAATCCTTCTCCGTTGGTGCTTATGGTTTGAAAGACCTTGGTAAAGATCAATATGTACATATAGAAACTCAAGTTGGTCGTGTATCTAATGACTTTACAGTTCGTAATGAAATTGGTGAAGCCATGTCTGGCGATGCAAAATCTAATGCGTACAGCATCGGTGTTCGCTACGGCAAAACATTGAAATACGATAATGGTTTCTATGTAGAACCGCAAGCACAATTGAACTTTACACACTTTGGTGGCCGTAACTTTACTGTAGATAATGTATCTGTTAACCAATCTGGTGTAAACAGCACTTCTGGTAAAATCGGCCTTGAATTGGGTAAACAGTTCGGCAATGGTAACCTTTATACAAGATTTGCTGCAGGTCATGCTTTCACAGGCAATGTAAAAACTGCATTTGCTAGCGGTAGCGTAATGAAATTAACAGAACAAGACCTCAAAGGTACTTGGACTGAATTGGCATTCGGCGGCCGTTATGGCTTTAATAGTAACAATAGCGTATTTGCTGACGTTGCTACAGGTTTGTCTGGTGATTACCAAGCAGACTGGGGCGTGAATGCAGGATTTACACATAAATTCTAAGTGTAGATTTATTAAATAATCTTTTTGTACAATAGCTAACATATATAGCCTCCTAATAATAGAGTTATGACTTTATTATTAGGAGGCTTTTATAGTATGGAGCATAGAATTAACTATATAGCGACCTATACATTTTTCTTTTAATGTTAAGGAAAAACTATATAGACGAAATACGATATATTGTGTATACTAATGAAAATAGTAAGCATACTAGGATTTATTGATAGATGCTTACTGTATTAATATATTTACCATGCTTAGTATGGGGATCTCTATGGGGATAACCGTTCCTATAGAGATAATATCTAGTGTATGATAAATGAAGCCACTCTGGGGAGGGCGGCTTCTAATGAGGAGAACTTATGAAACTAATTAAATTATTACCAATTATGGCAATTGCTTCTGTATGTGTTGCTGGCCAAGTACATGCGGCACAAGATCCTTTGATGATGCCTGAACAACCTGCGGCTCCTTTGACTGCAGAACAACAAGAAATTTCTCTTGCTGTTCCTAGTGAAGAGGTAAAAGCTGTAGTATCTGAATTTGCAGCATTCCAATTGGGAATGAGCAATGCTTTAATCAAAGACGACAATCGCGTAATGTCTGGTCAACAACGTTATACTAATAACGTGTTGTACTACATGAATGTTCGTCGTGACTGGTACATTACAAGCCATCGCTATAAAAAAGATAGCTATGCTCGCGTAGCATTAGACCGCTTGTACTTAGATTACAAAGAATTCTTCACAAACCACACAACTGTGTCTGACATGAACAAAGCTGAATATGAAAACCAAATTTTGGCAATTCTTGAAAAGAATACAGCTAACATGTCTAATGATGAATTGCGTTTCTACATGAACGAAATGGTAATCTACAGCTTGAAAGAAGCTATGCGTGACGGTAATAACCGCGTTAAACGCATCCGCTAATCGGTATATATAACTATATATCTATGAAAGAGGTAACGGCATAGGCCGTTGCCTCTTTTGTTTTCAAAACAAATGCCCTCGTAGGAACAAATTCTACGGGGGTCTGTTTATTAATTAATTATATTATCTAATCTATTCTTTATGAATTATTATTTATGTTATTTACATATTTTTTCGATGGCAGTATAATCTACTTGTAGAATTATGAGGAAAGTATGAAGGAGAAGTGTTTTGTAGTGTAACAAGGGAGGCGTATGATTATGAATCACGCAAAGAAACTACAATTATTAGCAGTACTCGGAGTTTTGACCATATCTTCGGCTAGCTTGGTCCAGGCTGCAGATATTCCTGTTGTTTCTAGTGGTGGTCATGGGCTCGATATACACATGGTCGGCCACGTCCGGGTCGGTCATGATGGTAG
>NZ_UQYC01000090.1 GCF_900545205.1 uncultured Veillonella sp.
ACATGACTCTGTGTGAAGAACTGGGTCTGGATGAAGACAACTACTCCATCTCTATCCCTCTGGGTGCAACCATCAACATGGGCGGTGCTGCAATCACAATTACTGTTATGACATTAGCTGCTGCTCATACATTAGGCATCATCGTGGATGTACCAACAGCTATCCTTCTATCCGTTATCGCAACTATCGGCGCTTGCGGCGCTTCTGGCGTAGCAGGCGGCTCCTTGCTTCTCATTCCGTTGGCATGTTCCCTATTCGGTATCTCCAACGATGTGGCTATGCAAGTAGTAGGCGTTGGTTTCATCATCGGGGTATTACAAGACTCCACCGAAACAGCACTCAATTCCAGTACAGATATTCTCTTCACTGCTACTGCAGATTATGCAAAACGTGGCTATCACGAAAACTGGAACTAACATCCAAAGGCGGTCCTTCGGGGCCGTCTTTTTTATGTATGGTATTAATTTAAAAGCAATCTTACTATACTACTCATACTACTATTCAGTGTATAATATAAAGGACACACGATAAGAATCAACATAGATATTTATTGTAATCCTAAGTATGTATGGTAACCCTAAGTGTTTATATTGATCGTAAGTATCTATTTAAATGACTTATGACTATATTGATTTTATTCAATATAGTTGTTATAATAAAGTTAATGATAACAACTATTAATAGATAGCAATAGAAAGGAATCAACATGAAACAATACGATATTATTGTAGTTGGTACAGGTGGTGCAACCATCGTAGCTGACGCTGCTATAAAAGTAGGTAAAAAAGTAGCTATCATAGAAAAAGGTAAATTCGGTGGTACATGCCTAACTCGCGGTTGTATTCCTACGAAGGTTATGGTTACAGCAGCTAATGCCATTCAAGAGGTAGAAGAGTTCAAAAAAATAGGCATCAATGTTGGCGATGCAACTATGGATTGGGACACTGTAGCTAAACGTACATGGCATATGATTGACAAGTCTGCAGGCATCTATGATTACTATAACGCTTATGACAACGTAGATGTATATCGCGGTGCTGCAAGCTTTGTGTCCGATAAGGTTATGAACATCCACCTTAACGATGGTTCTGGCATTGTAGAAATTACAGCACCAACGATTATCCTTGGTACTGGCGGTTATAGTAATATACCGAATGTACCAGGTCTTCAAGAGGCAGGTTTCCTTTCTAGTGAAAGCCTCTTTGGCGATAAATTCCCTAAACAACCATACAAATCCCTTGCTGTACTCGGTGCAGGTCCTATCGGTGTAGAATTCGGTCACGTATTTGATGCAGCTGGTACTGAAGTTACCATCATTCAACATAATGTGCGACTTGTACCTAAAGAAGACGAAGAGATGTCCGAACATCTTCTTCAAAACTATCGAGCTCGTGGTATTAATGTAATCTTAAACCAAGACACTGTTGAAATTCGTCAAGAAGATGGTCTTAAAGTAGTAGTCACTAAAGATCGTAGCACTGGTGAAATTACAGAAACTAAGGTAGAAGAAATCCTCGTAGCAGCCGGCATTCGTCCTGCTGTAGAAGAGCTCCATCTCGAAAACACAGGTATTGAAACATGGCTAAAGGGCTGGATTAAAACAAACGAGTTCCTTGAAACATCTGTTGATGGCATCTATGCCTTAGGGGATGTAAATGGTGAACCAGCATTCCGTCATCGTGCGAACTATGAAGCTGATATTATCGCCCACAACCTATACTTTGCGAAAAACGAAGAAGATTTCCGTTGGGCACGCTATGATACATTGCCAAAGGTTACCTTCTCCTACCCTGAGATTGGTAGCGTAGGTCTTACTGAAGCAGAAGCTGTTAAAGCAGGCTATAATGTAGGTGTTGGTAAAAATTACTACTCCTCTACTGCTAAAGGTTATGCTATGGGTATTAATCCTGGCGATGTAAATGATGGTTTCGTTAAAATCGTAGTGGACAAAGACACTAACCACATTCTTGGTATGCACGTAACAGGCCCTCAAGCATCTATCCTCTTCCAACCTTACGTAAACCTTATGAACAGCGGTATAACTCCATTGACTGCTATTAATGAAGAAATCGCATCTGAACGTACTAAACGCTTACGTGAAAAAGGTATTACTCGCGAAATGGATCCTAAGTCCGTTATCACTGTAGGCGAAACTATGAGCCCACATCCTTCTCTTGTAGAGGTCATCATGTGGACACAAGTATACTATGAAAATCGTTGGTAATAATAAATATATAACCATTATATAAATAAAAGAGCTGAAGATTGTATCTTCAGCTCTTTATTTATAATATCGCTAAATAGATTAACGACCCATATCAATTGTGTTATCCCAAATAATATTTGTTTTACGACCGTCGAAACCTTGATCTGGTTCAGGAGGTAATTTACTGGATTTAGATTGACCTACATAAGCCCCTGTTTCAGCATCTACAGTAACTACAGTCTTTTTACCATCTTGATGCATTGTCATATAGTATAGAATCTTGCCTTCATGAGCTTCAATTTTCCAGCCTTTTACAACTGCATCAGCACCAAGTTGTTGTTTCGCAACGCGCTCAGCTTGAGCTGCTTCGATGACTTTATCTTTATTAAAGATTTCACCGATAACTTTCTTAGGTTTACCACCTTCATCCATATCAGATGTATTACCAGTGATAACGTCGATTTTCATCTTATATTGATGATATTTACTATAGCCTACTACTTTGTAACCATAGTTCAAATCATTAGAGTTAAGCTCTACAGAATGAAGTGCTGCATTAGGAAAACGGTTTTGGAAAATAGTACCAATTTTACTCATAGTCATAACCATGGATTCCCCTGGTGCACGTTGTACAGAAATATCAGTACTTGTTTCTGGTTTTGTTTTACGTGCATCTGCTACACTAGGTGTAGCAACGGACAATACACCAACTGCCAATACACCAGTTAATGCCATAGAAATCAACTTTTTATTCATTACATATCCTCCTACTATATACAATGCTTTCACCTATGGTAAAAGCCATCTGTATACTAGAATTACTATAATTTTGTGCTATACGCAACAGCACACAAAACATACATAAATAGATATATTATTTAGACAATATACTATAAACCTTCATTCGATGCAAGTCGATCGTTTACATCAGTCATAAGCAATTTGTAACATGTTGCCACCAAAGGTACACCAATCAACATGCCAGTGACCCCCATTAAACTACCACCTACGATAACGGCTGCAAACACCCACAATCCAGGTAAACCAACGGAATTACCTACAATCCTTGGATAAATAAAGTTACTTTCAATTTGATGAAGAACCTCTAAAATAATCACATAGATTAATGCATCCATAGGACTAACAGTAAGTAAGATAACTGCGCCTATAACGCCCCCTACATAAATACCTAGCAATGGAATTAATGCAGTAAGACCAATAACACAGGCAATCGTAGTAGCATATTCGATATTAAAGGCCCACAATGAAATGCCCACCATAATACCTAAAATCAAGGCATCTATAAACTGGCCTACAAAGAAGTTACTAAAAGTTTGAACAGCTACGCGTGTCACATAACTAACACGATTAACCCACTCATCAGATGCATAGGCTCTTAGGATTCGTTTACCTTGCATCATAAGTCGCTCTTTATCGAGCAACATATAAATGGCAAAGATTAAACCTAAACCTATATTCAAAGTCCAAGATAAGGCTGTCCCCATCGCATTAACTAGGTATGTACCACCCTTTGTGCCCCACTCGCGAGTATATTTAACAACACTTTCACCACTCAAGGTATCCATAAGAGTTTGATTGGAAGCCATTGGAATGGTTTCTGTAAAGTGTTGCATCCATGTTTGGAAATCGGTATACAACTGCGGCGAAGAAGCTACGATAATCGACATGGAATGAATCAATTGTGGAATCGCCATGCGAGCAATGAAATACACGATAGCACTGATAGTAACAAAGGATAATACAAGACTTAAAGGTCGTCTAATTTTATCTTTCCAACCAGTTTTACTCTTAGGCCACAGCCAGCGTTCATAACGCACAACGAGAATATCGAGGACAAATGCGATACAAGCACCTACTATAAGTGGAACAAAGGCAGTAATAATGGCATCAATAGCATTAGCTATATCGCTAATATGCAGCGCCATCATGATCATAACGCCAGCCAATATAATGGCCCCTATAAGCGGTTTGTAATATTTAAATCGTTTCATATATAACCTACTTTACTATACTCACAATGCATACATTACCAAAACTTAATGAACATTGTATGACCTACGATTGTATGCAAGTTTAGTATAACACAAAAGTCCACCTTATCACATGCTCGGTCCCCCGATGAACACGAGAGCATGATAGAAGGTGGACTTATTATATGTCTAATCTAAATTAGATTGAAGATTAGCGGTGAATGTAAACGTCTACACGACGGTTTTCAGCTTTACCTGCTGCAGTAGAGTTAGTTGCTACTGGTTTAGTGTCGCCATTAGCGATACCAATTAAGCGATCAGCAGATACACCATTGTTTACCAAGTATTGAGCTACGTATTGTACGCGGCGTTCAGATAAGCCAACGTTGTATTGAGGAGTAGCATCAGTATCAGCATTACCTAACAATTTAACTTGGTCTTGAGAGTATTGGTGAGCAGCGTTTACAGCAGCTGTCAAGTTTGGATATTGGTCTGCACGAGCAACATCTTGATCGGAATCGAAGTAGATAGATTCTACATAGTAATCCAATTTAGGAGTTTTGTACATAGGAGCTTCTACTACAGGAGCTGGAGCTGGAGTGTATACAGGAGCTGGAGCTGGAGTTGCTACAGGAGCTACTGTTTTGTGACCACCGAAGCGGTAGGACAAGCCAACTACAGGACCTTGGAAGGAGATATTTTCATTATCTGCATGTTTTGTGTTGATATAACGGTAACCAGCGTTGATATCCAAGTCTTCGTTCACTTTGTAGCCTAAACCAGCTTCCCAAGTGGAAGTTTTCTTAGTACCTACACCAGCTTTACCATACACTTCTACTTTAGAGCCAAGGTTAGCTTTACCAATTACACCAGCTTGTGCAATATTGTTAGCTTTAGCGAAGTCATCGCCAGAAATATGAGCATAGCCACCATATACAGCGAAGTTTTTATTCAAGGATTGAACCAAGTTTACTTCGTGCATTTTGTCGCTATAGCCAATGCCACCCAATTTGTCGTTCAAACCATGGTAAGCATATTGAACAGCAGTTTTGTCAGACAAAGCGTATGTCAAACCACCATCAAAGTTCCATTTTGCATCAGCATTGAAATGTTCAGTTTTTGCTTTAGAATGAGCTGCACCAAGATCAACTTGGAATTCGCCTTTGTTGAATTGAGTTTGTGGAGTTGCGCCAGCTACGGATACGCCTACAGCAGCAACTGCCAATAAAGCTAATAATTTTTTGTTCATTATAATTCCCTCCAATAACAGCCTTTAACAATACACAGGCCTTTGGTAATAATATACTTTCATTTTACACAACTTTTCGATAAATTTCAATATCTTTTATGAATTTATCATGAGAATTTCGAATTTTATCTATATGCAGTTATTATATCTTTCAAATTCAAAAATACAATTATCTTTATAATATTAGGAATATCAAGGGGCTAATTATCAAAACTTATAATCTTCCCCTTTATTCTTTTAAGATATATCTTATATTTATCTTAGCCTATCTTTAAAATTAAGTGAACAAAAGAAAGAGCCTACGTTTCTGTAGGCGCTTTGTATAATACCTGTATTAAATTTTACAAAATATTATTCTATCTACCCTTCTTACATAGCATGATGTTTCTCACACATTAAATTCTATAGAATATGCTATACTGTTATTATATTTTGTAGAAATTACTATTGTATGTACAGTTATATAGAAGTATATATAGTTATAAGGAGCTATATAGGAGGAACCATGAGTAAAACAGCTTACATTGTACGTCATATTAACTTTGAAAATGCCGGTATTTTAGAGTCCGTCTTAATAGATCGAGGATTTGAGCTAACATACATTGAAGCGCCACTTGTCAATTTTGAACACTATGATGCCAAAAAAGCTGATTTAGTCATCGTCTGCGGTGCCCCCATTGGCGCTTATGATGAAAAACTGTATCCATTCTTAACAGAAGAAATCAAATTTATTACAGATCGTATTAATAGTAAAAAACCTTTACTTGGTATCTGTTTAGGTGCCCAACTCATATCCCGTATTATGGGTGGACACGTAGGACCTATGAAGCATGGTAAGAAAGAAATTGGATTCGGTCCAATAGAATACACTACTGAAG
>NZ_UQYC01000091.1 GCF_900545205.1 uncultured Veillonella sp.
TGTAATGAACGATATACTCATCTTTGTTATCTGTTTGGTATACTTGTTTTGCTTTACCTTCGTACAATAATGTTAATTTTTCCAAGTCGATGTTAGCCATGATGTGTCTCCTTTATCATAAATGAATGATACAAACTATATATGGATATGTAATAAAAGAATTAAGCTTACTTTATGAGCAATGTAATCTGTAACGAGTTATAAGATTATAGTTTAATAGCGCCTTGTAGCTCTGCATTATCTGCTAGGACTTTTTCGGCCATATCTTTACGATACTGTACATATTGTTCTTTCAATTCTTTGTTGAAAGCTGCTCCAATTTGTACGGCAAATAGTGCTGCATTTTTGGCTCCGTCAACAGCCATTGTCGCTACTGGCATACCAGATGGCATTTGAACAATAGCAAGCAAGGAATCGATACCTTTTAAGGCCGTTGCATTAAGAGGAATACCGATAACAGGTAATGTCGTAAAGCTAGCGACTACGCCAGGTAGATGAGCTGCTGCACCAGCACCAGCGATAAAAGCGATGGCCCCTTCATCTTCAAGTCTTGTTACAAAGTCCTTTACAGCTTCAGGTGTACGGTGAGCCGAAGCGATTACCATTTCATAAGGAATGTTGAATTCATCAAGTACGGCAGATGCCTTTTTCATTGTGTCTAGGTCAGACTTGCTGCCCATAATAATACCGACCTTCATAGATCCTCCTAATAAAAAAGCCCAGCCGAAATAGACTGGGAAAAATGCGCACAAATAGCCTCCGTAGACTTGCGTTGAGTTTGTTGATTTGCATAGTTCACGGTGCTACCTCCTTCTTGTACACAAATTGTAACACCTAACATTTACAAAATCAACATTATTTTCGAATGTTTTTTAATTAATTATTTTTATTATTCGCTACATTCCGAACTATTCGAAAGAATTAAATTTAATTATATCGACGTTATTCAAAATATATGATTAGAAATATATACTCTTTTTTACAAAACTATATTTTCTATTAAACTTGGGTCTTTTAAAGCATTAATGTATATTTTACAAAAATAAAAAGAGGGTATCCTACCTTTATAGATAGGATACCCTCTTTCAATTAATTTCCGAACATTACGACCCTTTATCTGTATTTGTTATTGATTAGTGTGTACTACTTTCAAAAGCAGCTTTCAACTCGCCTACAGCTTCAGGGACATAGTCTACGATAGAAGACATCAATGCATACATTAATGCAGGTTCAAACGCATCGTCACCACACATGTATACACAGTCTAAATATAGACTGGAATCTTGTTCATCAATATATAGCTTATAGTTTTTGTATGTCGCATTGTCGCGGTTGATCAACGCATTCAAGGCATTCATATTTTGTGCTGTTACCTTTTCAGGACCTAACACCAAACGAATAACACTATAAATACTGTTATCAAGAATGACAAATAACGGCATATCCCACAACGGGGATTTAATGTAAGAACGGTATACAACAGTACCGTCTTCATCCTCAAAATCCTTACGTTCAAAGGATGTGATTTCTTCGTCTTTTAAAAACTTATCAAATAATAATGCTTTAGGATTCATAACAACCTCTATTTAGCTAAACCAGCTACTTTAAGAATGCCTTTATGTACAGCATCTAAATGTGGTTGAACGACTTCAAGCAATAAATTAACTACTACTGTAGGATCAAATTGCTCAGTCAAACCAGGAACAGACACATCCATGTAGATATTATTGTCTTCATTGCTCACATAGTATTTAGATACTTTATAATCTTGATTCAATGTGTTAAGTTCTTTCAACACAGCAGGAATCACTTTTTCATCAATAGATGTTGTTGTGATAGCAATACGTGCATAGGAGAATGCAGAATCATCCACAACGATGAATACAGGCAAGCTATGCTCATGAACATCCAAACGGCCGTGGTAAACGACTGTATGAAGGTCATCTGTCATTTCTTCCTTTGTAAACCAAGAGTTGCCACCTTTATTTAGGTCAGCAACGAGTAAGTCAAATTTTTCTGCTTTTTGATTCATAATTCCCTCTACAAATAATCAGACTATTAGTCTTCGATAAATACACAACCATTGTCTTTAAATTCTTTAATACGAACTAAAGACTCAACACGATACCCTGCATTTTCAAGGCGTTCACGACCAGGTTGGAAGGATTTTTCGATAGCGATCGCCATACCAACCACTTCATCACCAGCGTCTTCCACCAATTTAGCAAGGCCCATAGCAGCCTCACCAGATGCCAAGAAGTCATCGATGATCAACACTTTTTCACCGGCTGGCAAGAATTTTTTAGAAATAGTAATATCGTAGTTTTCCTCTTTTGTATAAGAGTACACAACACTATGATATACATCATCTACCATAAGAATAGATTTTTTCTTACGCGCAAATACTAATGGCACATCAAGTTCAAGAGCAGCCATCAACGCCAATGCAATGCCAGATGCTTCAATAGTAACAATACGTTGTACACCTGCATCACGGTAACGATCGGCGATTTCTTTACCGATTGCTTTAAACAATTGTGGATCGATTTGATGATTCAAGAAACCATCGACTTTTAGCACGCGATTATTGAGGACAATCCCCTCTTCACGAATGCGTTGTTTTAATAATTCCATGTGCTCTTACCTCCGCAGCATAACTATCTTTAAATTTTAACGTAAATAACCCCTTAGGGTCAACCTATATCAAGTAAAAGACTTAACAATACAGCTAGAAAAACAGCTCTCTTTAAGACTTCAAAACTTTCCACACTAAATTATAAAATTCAGTAGGTTTATAACAATATAATATAGCACAGATAACAGTACTCTAAAATATAAAAAGACACACTTTCTGAAAATTCTCATAAAGTGTGTCTCATTATTATAAGACCTTATCGCGTGTGCTTTCACGATTAACGAGCAAGGATGTAAAGCGCGCAGCCCCTTCAGATTGAGGTACCAAACGAGAACGGACAAGTACAATATCACGTGTTGGCACTGGAATATCTGTATCGATACGTACCACTGTACCTTCTTGCATCTTTTGTTGCACTACATGGTTAGGCAACATAGAAATCCCCATGTTAATTTCTACAAGATCAAGCAGCACATCGACGCTACCTAATTCAAAGCGCGGTTTACGGCATGCGCCATGAGTTACTTCATCAAAGAATGTACGGCTCGCAGAACCTTTATGCAAGAGCAAAATAGGCTCATTAAGAAGACGGCCTTGATCAAAGAAGCCTGCCCCTTTATAGTCAGGACCACCAACAAATACATCTTGAATTGTAGCCAATGTAGTTACCTCTAGTTGAGGATTATCGCGCAAGCCTTCATAATCGTTAACGACGGCTAACTGCGCTTCTTTGTTGAGTACTAATTCTACACAATCGGGTGATGGTCGATTAATGATATGTAGTCCGATTTCGCTTTCTTGCAATTGCCATTTATGGAAGTAAGGTAATAAGAAATGGCGACATAATGTGTCTGTAGCAGCCAGATTTAAGCTTTCATAAGCTTGGCTAACACGTTCTTGTAATTGAGTTACCCCATTATCAAGAATGGAAAATGCCTTAGCTACTGTATCAAATAATTCTTTGCCTTCTGGCGTGAACCCTACAGATTTTGTAGTGCGCACAAAAAGAGGCATATTAAGTTCACCTTCTAATTGCTTAATGCTTTGGCTGATGGCGGATTGAGAAACGCCTAACTCTTTGGCTGCACGGGAAAAGGATAAATATAAGCCTACCCCCAAAAAGGTTCTATATAAATCTGCAGATACTGCCATTTTATTCACCTCTGTTATATACTAATAGTAGTCTAATAGTCGTGTCTTACTTTTAAATATACATATCATTTACTATATTATAAGTATGGACTCTCAATATATAATGAATATGTAGAAATCTTCATGAAAGTTAGGTCTTATGACCTTCATGAACCTTTCATATTTATTAGTATTTCTAATCTTTTCATAAGTAAGATTATCTTTACTTATAAGTCTAGACCGACTATACTTAATTTGTCAATATCCCATAGGGAATTATATACATTACAGGAGGCTACAATGGCTATACAACGATTATTCGTAACAAAACGAGAATCTTTCAACCAAGAAGCACAACGCATGTTACAAACCTTACAACAGGAATTATCTATGCCTGCTACAGGGGTAACCATCTACGAGCGTTATGATATCGAACATGTAGATGCAAAAGATTTAGAGGCTGCAAAAAACCTTATCTTCTCCGAGCCTCCTGTAGATACAGTCTTAGAAGAAATCCCAGCTGCACAAGGTTTCGTTTTCGCTGTTGAATATGTACCAGGTCAATACGATCAACGTGCTGACAGTGCTGAGCAATGTATTTCCATGCTCACTCTTACATCTGGCCACATCGTTCGATGTGCTCGTGTATTCGCCATCGAAGGTACTTTCACAAAAGAACAAGAAGAGGCCATTAAAGCGTACTACATTAACCCAGTAGATTCCCGCGAAGCGAGTCTTGAATTACCAACTACATTGGCCCTTGAATTAGAAGATCCTAAACCAGTGGCAACAATCGACGGTTTTACAGACATGAGCGATGCTGATTTAGAAACTCTCATCGATAGCTATGGTCTCGCTATGACATTGGCAGACCTCAAATTAATTAAGCAACAATATGCAGAAGTAGAACACCGCAATCCTACCATTACAGAAATTCGCCTCTTCGACACCTATTGGTCCGACCACTGCCGCCACACTACATTTATGACGGAATTAACGGATATTACCATTGAGGATAGTCGTTTCACAGGTGCAGTAAAAGAAGCCCTTGAAGAATACATGGAAGGCCGTGCTGAACTATATACAACTAAGAAAAAGGCTCGCTCCCTCATGGACATGGCAACACTAGCAGTTAAAGAATTGCGTCATGCAGGCGGTTTAACAAATCTTGATGAATCCGATGAAATCAATGCATGTACAATCATTATTCCTGTTGATGTAAACGGCAAAACTGAAGAATGGTTGTTATTATTTAAAAACGAAACTCATAACCACCCTACTGAAATCGAACCATTTGGTGGCGCTGCAACGTGCTTAGGTGGCTGTATCCGCGATCCATTGAGCGGTCGTGCTTATGTATACCAAGCTATGCGCGTTACAGGCGCTGGCGACCCTCATACTAGCCTTGAAGATACATTAGAAGGCAAATTACCACAAAAGAAAATTACCCAAGAAGCTGCTCGTGGCTACTCCTCTTACGGCAACCAAATCGGCCTTGCTACAGGTGAAGTAAAAGAATATTACCATCCTGGTTATGTGGCTAAACGCATGGAAATCGGTGCGGTTATTGGCGCTGCACCTCGTAATCAAGTACGTCGTGAAGTACCAGTCGCAGGCGATGTAGTAGTATTACTAGGCGGCAAAACTGGCCGCGATGGCTGTGGTGGCGCTACTGGTTCCTCTAAAGAACATACCGTAGAGTCCCTTTCCACATGTGGCGCAGAGGTTCAAAAAGGCAACGCCCTTACAGAACGTAAAATTCAACGTCTCTTCCGTCGCGGTGAAGTAACAACGCTTATTAAACGTTGTAATGACTTTGGTGCAGGCGGTGTATCCGTTGCTATCGGTGAATTAACAGATGGTGTAACAATCAATCTTGATTTAGTTCCTAAAAAATACGCTGGCCTTGACGGTACAGAGCTAGCCATTTCTGAATCTCAAGAACGTATGGCTTGCGTCATCGCCGCAGCTGATGTAGATGCGTTCAAAGCCTACTGCGACGAAGAAAATTTAGAATGTACAATTGTAGCTGATGTAACTGATACAAATCGCCTTATCATGAACTGGAATGGCGAAACAATCGTAGATATCAGCCGCGACTTCTTAAATACAAATGGTGCAAGTCAACAGCAGGAAGCTATTGTAACAGCTCCAACGGATCGTTCTTACTTCTTACGTGGTTCTTCTAGTGCAGAGAACTTCAAAGAGAAATGGCTTGCAGCCGTAT
>NZ_UQYC01000092.1 GCF_900545205.1 uncultured Veillonella sp.
GGACTTGTCCGCTGTAGCTCACTTGACAGCTATTAAAACTCGTGTACCATTCATCAACTTCTTCGACGGTTTCCGTACATCCCATGAAATTCAAAAAATTGAAATCTGGGACTATGAAGATTTGAAACCATTAGTAGACATGGACGCTGTTAAAGCTTTCCGTAAAAATGCTTTGAACCCAGATGCTCCTGTAACTCGTGGTACTGCAGAAAACCCTGACGTTTACTTCCAACATCGCGAAGCATCCAACAAATTCTACTTGAACGTTCCTGACGTTGTAGAACACTACATGAACGAAGTTAACAAATTGGCTGGTACTAACTACCAATTGTTCAACTACCATGGTGCTCCTGATGCAACTGACGTAGTCGTTACTATGGGTTCTTCCGCTCAAGTAGTACAATCCACTGTTGACTACTTAAATAAATTGGGTCGTAAAGTTGGTTTCATCAACGTTCACTTGTTCCGTCCATTCGCAACAGATCGTTTGTTGAAAGCTCTTCCTCAAACTGTAGAACGCATTGCAGTTCTTGACCGTACTAAAGAACCAGGCGCTTTGGCTGAACCATTGTTCTTGGACGTACAAGCTGCTGTAATCGATGGTGGCCGTAACGTAAAAGTTATCGCTGGCCGTTATGGTTTGAGCTCCAAAGACGTTATCCCTGCAGACATCGTAGCTGTATTCGATAACTTGGCTGCTGAAAACGGCAAGAAATTCTTCACATTGGGTATCAATGATGATGTTACATTCTTGTCCTTGGATCGTGCTGAAGGCGTAGATATTGAAACTCCTGGTTTGACTGAATGTAAATTCTGGGGCTTCGGTTCTGACGGTACTGTAGGTGCGAATAAATCTGCTATCAAAATCATCGGTGACCACACTGATATGTATGCTCAAGCATACTTCGACTACGACTCCAAAAAATCTGGTGGCGTAACAATGTCTCACCTTCGTTTTGGTAAAAACCCAATCAACTTGCCATACTTGGTAACTGAACCTCAATTCGTAGCATGTCACCGTCAATCTTACGTACATGAATACGACTTGATCCGCGGTATCAAAAAAGGCGGTACATTCTTGTTGAACTGTACTTGGTCTCCTGAAGAATTGAACGAACATTTACCTGCTAAATTACGTCGTCAAATCGCAGAAAAAGAATTGAACTTCTACATCATCAATGCTGCGAAAATCGCTTCCGAAATCGGTTTGGGCGGTCGTATCAACATGGTAACTCAAGCTGCATTCTTCAAATTGACTGAAATCATCCCTGTAGATGACGCTGTTAAATACCTTAAAGAATCCGTAGTAACTTCTTACGGTAAAAAAGGTCAAAATATCGTTGACATGAACAACGCTGCTATCGATCAAGGTGTTAACGCTTTGGTAAAAGTAGATGTTCCTGCTGACTGGAAAAACGCTGTTGATGAAGGTGGCCACGCAGTTAAACCTGGTTGCGAATCTTGCCCATCCTTCGTTCAAAACATTGCACAACCAATCAATGCACAAGCTGGTTATGATCTTCCTGTATCCACATTCGCTGGTTACGAAGATGGTACATTACCTGCTGGTACTGCTAAATTCGAAAAACGCGGTCCTGCATTGTTCGTTCCAAAATGGTTACCTGAAAACTGTATTCAATGTAACCAATGTTCCTTCGTATGTCCACATGCTACAATTCGTCCAATCTTGGCAACTGAAGCAGAAGTGGCTGCAGCTCCAGAACATTTCGATACAATCCCTGCATTGGGCGCTAAAGACCTTCAATTCCGTATCGCAGTATCCCCATTAGATTGCTTGGGTTGCGGTAACTGTGTTGATATCTGTCCAGCTCCTAAAGGCAAAGCTATCGTAATGACTTCCATCGATTCCGAAATCGAACAAGCTGAAGCATGGAACTACGGTGTTAACCTTCCTGTAAAAGAAAACCCTATGAAGAAGGACACTGTTAAAGGTTCCCAATTCGAACAACCATTGTTCGAGTTCTCCGGTGCTTGCGCAGGTTGTGGTGAAACTCCTTACGCTAAATTGTTAACTCAATTGTTCGGCGACCGCATGATGATTGCCAATGCAACTGGTTGTTCCTCCATCTGGGGTGCTTCCATGCCTGCATCTCCATACACAACTAACCAACAAGGTCAAGGTCCTTCTTGGGCAAACTCCTTGTTCGAAGATAATGCTGAGTATGGTTATGGTATGTACATCGGCGTTAAGAAAATTCGTCAACAATTAGTAGAATTAGCTTCTAAAGCTGTAGAAACTGCTACAGGCGAATTGAAAGAAGCTTTGGAACAATGGATTGAATTTGCTAACCTTGGTGCAGCAACTCGTCAACGTTCCGAACGTTTAGTAGCAGCTATCGAAGCTGAAGGTGCTACAACTCCAGAATTGAAAGAAATTCTTGAGAAAAAACAATTCTTGATCAAACGTTCCCACTGGATCTTCGGTGGTGACGGTTGGGCATACGATATCGGCTTCGGCGGTGTTGACCATGTATTAGCTTCTGGCGAAGACATCAACATCTTCGTATTCGATACTGAAGTATACTCCAATACTGGTGGTCAAGCTTCCAAATCCACTAATATCGCAGCAGTTGCTCAATTCGCAGCTTCTGGTAAACGTACTAAGAAAAAAGACCTTGGCATGATGGCTATGTCTTATGGTTATGTATACGTAGCACAAGTCGCTATGGGTGCAGATAAAAACCAATTGATGAAAGCTGTTACAGAAGCTGAAGCATATCCAGGTCCTTCCTTGATCATCGCTTACAGCCCATGTATCAACCATGGTATCAAAGCTGGTATGGGTAAAGCTCAAGAAGAACAACGTAAAGCAGTTGCAGCTGGTTACTGGGATCTTTACAGATACAACCCTCAACTTAAAGAAGAAGGTAAAAATCCATTCTCCTTGGATTCCAAAGAACCAACTGAAAGCTTCCAAGACTTCCTTAAAGGTGAAGTTCGTTACGCATCCTTGGCTAAAGCAGCTCCAGATGTTGCAGAAGAATTGTTCGCTAAAACTGAACAAGACGCTAAAGATCGTCGCTTAAGCTACGTTCGCTTACAAAAAGGTTTCGAAGACGTAAAATAATTCGTTATTTAACGACTAAGATCTAATAAGAGGCACCCTTTCGAGGGTGCCTCTTTTGTATATAATATAGTTAACTATATGTGGAATTTATTTTATTGTACCTTAAATTAATGCGGTCATTTCTTGAATAGCTAGTTCCTGAATTACTAATGCTTTCACAATAGGTAATATACTAGGAATTTGGTATAATATTAAATAGTTGTGCATATACTACTAGGTATATTGTACAGATATATGATTTGATAACTTTAATAGTAAACATAGAGGTGCTTATGGCTAAGGATAATCAACAGATCGCAACAGACGATATGCAACAAACAATATATAAAGAGTTAGGCTATAAATCCTATCCATTTCCTTTTACTACACCTGCCTATTTGGAAGCGTATGGTACACTTGTAGGTCTTAAGCCACCAACGGCTAAAACAGCACGTGTACTTGAATTAGGTGCTACGTATGGGGGAAATATTATTTCTCAAGCTGTGCATAATCCAGAAGCAACATTTGTAGGTATTGAGCTTTCCCAAGATCAAGTAGAGAAGGGTAACAAAATTATTAGTGATGCCAAGTTAGAAAATGTATCTCTATTACAAGGGGATATTTTGAACTTTGATGAATCCTTAGGAAACTTTGATTACATTATTGCCCATGGTTTTTACTCTTGGATTAGCGATGAAATGAAGGATAAGTTGCTTGATATTATATCCCATCATTTGGCTGATAATGGCATTGCATATGTATCCTATAATACATACCCAGGTTGGCATACGATGGAAGAGGTTCGTCAACTTATGCTATTTGCTAATCGTGGACATGATGAGTTGACTCATAAGGAAAAGGTATTACGTGGTAAAACTGTAGGTAGCCTAGTAGGTGCTCAAATTCTTAATTACGATAACCTTAAAGAGCGTAATAGTAAATTCTTAGGTGCCTTGCGTTCCGTTATGCAAAAGGATGATTATTATGTAGGTCATGACCATTTAGAACCTCATAATGATCCATGTTACTTCTATCAATTCAATGATCATTTGAAAGCTCACAATCTTACATATGTATGTGATGCAGATTTAACATTATCTATGGTTCGTACCTATGATGAAAGCATCGCCGATAAACTTGAAAAATTGGCTCCTAATAGCCAAGCAGATCAAGAACAATATTTAGACTTTATGCTTGATACAACATTCCGCAAGTCTATTATTTGCAAAGAAAGTGCTGCAAAGGATATTAGCTATGATGTAGCTAATCCTGATAAGGTGAATACAGTACCTGTACGGTCTATCGTAAATAGTTTTGTATTCCAAATCCTCTTTGATGAAGAAGCATTAGAAATGTTTGAAAATGAGCTTGTGCGAGATACATTCCAAGCGCTCATTAAAGATGGTGGCACTTTCAATATGATCGAAGCCCTTGCCATTTTAAAAGCTGCTCATGATACTGCTAATGCATCTGAAGATGACTTAGAACCAGCTGTATGTAGTTTATATAAAGCTATCGTTGAACATATGGTACGCGGTGGTATTCGATTCTATAAAACATTCCCTGATAAACAGGAATATATGGAGGGCTCATCCTATGTACCAGCTCGTTTTACAAACTTTGTAAAAGCTATTGCTGATGGTGGTAGTGAATATATTTATGGTGCAAATATGTTCAATGACGCTATTGGTGATATTTCTGAAGAAGATTTATTGTTCATGGAATTGTTGAATAAGCCTAAAGCCAAGTCTACGATGATTAAGAAGATTAAAGATTCTCTCTTTAGCGCTGATAAGGCCCAAACTGGTAAACACCAAAATGCCATGGCGGAAGCATTCTATAATGAATTGACGAAGCGTATGGAACAATTAGGCTTTATTAGAAGTAAGAAAAACAATGGTCTTTCGTAATTCTTTTAAAATTTCTAAGATAATATTTTAGTGATTCATATAATCTTCAGAATGAATGTAAAACCCATTACACTTATAACATTTATGTGTATTAAGTAGTAATGGGTTTTTATTTTATATAATTTAATTTAATCTTTTTTAATAATTATTACATTTAGTTATTTAATATTGCCAAAAAAGTATAGTAAATCGATAAAATTAATGAGAAATAAATGAACCATATATGAAAAGTGTGGTATACTATGTATGGGTATTTTTGTGAACATCATCCGATGTGTTGTGGATGATATTATAAATTGTATTAGTTACAATGTTGTTTTTATTGTATTATTTGTAAAAGGAGTCTTTTATGGCATCTAAGAAGGCCGTTCTAGTATATATACTAGAAATCCTGAAAAGTGAAACGGATGCTAATCATACTTTATCTCAAGAGGAGATTCGCAGTATATTAGCCGAGCGGTACGAGGTATCCGTCGATCGGAAGACCTTAGGCCGTCATTTAAATGATTTATATGAATCTGGTGATTTTGGTATTCAATGTGAAGAGTCTGCCGTAGGAGCAGATGGTACTATTCGCCGTACTGATTTCTATATGATTCATACCTTTGAAGATTCAGAATTGAGATTATTAATTGACGGTATTTTGGCGTCTCGTCATATCACCGCATCTCAACGTAAGGATTTAATTAGTCGTGTTGCTAAATTGGGTAGCTCTCATTTCAAGCCCCATGGTATTGATATTGAAAGTGCTACGGGTTACCTTCATAGAAGTCAGGACTTATTCCTTAACATTGATCTCATAGAGGAAGCAATACAAAAGGGGAGAAAAATTTCCTTGGCTTATTGCCAACCTGACGTGGATAAACGATTACATATTAATCTCGGTCCAGATAATAAGGAGCGAATTGAAAGACTGTATGGCAAAGACAGTGAAGCTTATAGCGCACTG
>NZ_UQYC01000093.1 GCF_900545205.1 uncultured Veillonella sp.
CACTATGGCCTACACCAGAAAGGACAACCGTCGTATCAATGCGCTCATCGCCATTAACTTCAACACCAACGATTCGGTCATTTTCAATAAACAAATCAGTTACTTTGGCACCGAATCTAACTTCACCACCCCATTCGATAATGCGTTCACGCATAGCTTTCACCATGGTGCGCAACTTATCTGTACCTACGTGAGGTTTATGTTTATACAAGATTTCTTCTGGAGCGCCAAACTCTACAAAATATTTGGAGATTTCATGCAATCTTGGATGTGTAACGCGAGTTGTCAGTTTACCATCAGAGAAGGTACCTGCACCACCCTCGCCAAATTGTACATTGGATTCAGGCTTGAATACGCCCTCCTTCCAAAACGTTTCTACATCTTGGCTACGAGTATCAACGTCTTGACCTCGTTCAAGAACGATTGGACGGTACCCTTCACGAGCTAAATAAAAGGCAGCTAGCATCCCAGCAGGACCAAAGCCCATCACTACAGGGCGATGTGCTAAAGGCACATTACCATAAACAATAGGTTCTGGATCCTCTGGAGTAAATACAGATACATCCTTTTGTTTACCTAGTTTTTTCATGATTTGAGCTTCCTTATGGACCTCAACAAACAAGGTATACACAAATACAATATTCGGTTTTTTACGAGCATCTACAGCACGTCGTACAACATGAATCGTATCAATAGCGCCTCGCAATTGGGGATATTTCTTTTCTACAATATCCTTTATATCCGACTTGACCGTAACAGCCACGCGGAGATTTATTATTCTAATCATATCTTTCCTATTTCGGCTCCCTTTTGGGGCAGCTTATATCATTATTATTTGACCTAAATTTCTAACAACTGACCTACAAGAAAATGGTCATACACTTTTATTATACAACACTACTATAAAAGCTAATATATGAATAATAAAACAAACCCTAATAGAGTTATGAATCTACTCTATTAGGGTCTTTTTTAACTACGTATAGGGTCTTTTTAGCTACGTATAGGGTCTTTTTAGCTACGTAGTTTTCTTTTGTATATCCACCTTAACATGTACAGTAGTAACATTACTATTGACACCGCTTGGCAATACTAAGTTGTAATTGCCTTGAATACCCTTCGTTGCACCGGTAAGATCAATTGGTTCTGTTTGAATTTCTGAAACAGAATCAATCATTTCTTCTCGACCAGTCACAGTTAATTGAGTTGGTGTAACGGATATAGACTTAACTTCATACCCATCAGCTACCGTTCCCACAGTTGGTACCGTAATAGGAACCGCTTTATCTTTACGCAATAAGTTTAGTTCATATTGCGCTTGACCTTGGCTCGGATTGATGTGTACATCTAATACATTACCAGATATATCCCAGGCTTCTAACGTACTAACAGCACTAAAGTTCTTGGTTTGACCAGAGATATTAACCTTCATGACAACCTTATTTACAGCGTTAACAAGCTGTTTACGTCCAGACACAGTTACCTCTTTCGGTACAATGGTTACTGACTTGAGAGCAACATCGTCGGAGAACTTACCAATTGGAACAATTTCAACCGGTATTTTCCGCTCTGCATATTCGTCTACATTAATTGTTACAGTATCAGGCTTAACCTCCACAAGGCTCATCCCCGCTGGAGGGGTAAATCCAATGGTTACATTATTTTGACCTGGTTTTACACCAGATGCATCAATATATGCACGAAGATTATCTGCCTTTATAGCCATAATCGTATCGCGAGGGCCCGAAAGGACAATGCGTGCTACATCAGGTGCATCTTCTATAATATAATGGGAATCAAGATTTTGGACTTGAACAGGTACTGTATAGGTTACCTCCATCACAGGGTTCTGATCTCGCATGATAAAGAACCACATGACGATAGCCGCTAGCAATGATAACAACTTAGCTGGCCAATTGCGTTTCAAATGTATCATCATTTTTTTGCCCCCCATTTCCACATACCAGTAATGGTTTGACGAGGGCGTTCCATAAATGTACGCAACGCTTCTTTAATTTGATCTTCCGGTAAATGGCGATAAATATGGCCGCCATAGGTATAGGAAATTGTCCCCGTTTCCTCACTGACCACAACAACGACAGCATCAGTTTGTTCAGACAAACCGATGGCTGCACGGTGACGTGTACCAAGTTCAGTACTCAATGTACGATCCTCAGTTAGTGGCAATAAACAACCAGCTGCACGAATGCGACCATCGCGGATGATTAGCGCCCCATCATGAAGTGGTGTACTAGGAACGAAAATATTTTTAATTAGTTCACGGCTCAACACAGCATCAATTAAAATGCCTGTATCAACGAAGTCATTGAGGCCCACTTCACGTTCAAAAACGATAAGTGCCCCAGTATGCTCACGAGACATAACGCGAGCCGCCGCCATCACTTCATTGATAGCCATATCCATTTCCTCTTCGTTGACATTCTGTGCCTTACTGAAAATTCGACCACGGCCCAATTGTTCTAAAGCACGACGCAATTCCGGTTGGAATACTACAGGTAATGCGAAGAGAAGAACGGTCATACTTTGTTGCAAAATCCAATTGATAACATATAGATTCAGCAAATGACTCAATAAATTTAGAATTGCTAGCATAACAAGACCTTTCAAAAGAGAAACGGCCCGTGTATCTTTAAGCAATTTATATAAGTAATAAATACCTACGGCAACGATTAAGATATCAGCAATATCAAGAAGCCTAAAGGTATGTATAAGTGCGTCAATATGCATAAAAATAGCTCCTTATACAAAATAATAAGGTACAACCAACTACTTGGCTGTACCTTATATTTTAACTCATTTTAGAAGCACTGTAAATTTATAAACAATTATAAGCTATGATTTTTCTATAGTTATGAACTTAAATATTTTGTGTTTCAATCCACACATCCATCTGTCCGCCACACACCATACCTTCTTTTACAGCTACATCGTCATCTAAAAGAACTTCGATACGACGATGTGCTTCTTTTTTATTCAAGGAATCAACAGCGCTTAGGCGAATCTCATTTTCAGCACGACCACCACCGATAGTACCAAAGATAGATCCATCTGGGAATACTACCATAGATGTACCAGCCTTACGCGGTGTAGAACCACGGGTAAATAAAATAGTAGCTACAGCTAGTGTTTCATTTTTACGAGCACTTAAATATTCAATAAACTCACGATTCATGGCTCACTCTACCTTTCCGCAATGAGCCGCCTTTTTTACCACGCACCACTGCCAAATATTCACTAACGATAGATAATGCAATCTCCTCAGGAGTTTGTGCACCTAAGTCTAGACCAATTGGTGCATATACCATATCTAATTCTTCTTGCGTCCAACCTTGTTCACGCAATACTTCAAATGCATAATGAATGCGCTTTTGACTGCCCATAACACCCATATAGGTTGGCAAATAATCGCGCAATTGTTCTAAGCATACATTATCATACTCATGAGCACGAGTAACAATGATAAACCCATTATATTCATCAAGAGGTAGATCATTTTTAAAGTTTTCTAACGGTAAGCATTTACGAGTTACTCGTTCGTCAAAGAATTCAGGAACTACATATTCTGGGCGGTCATCTACAACGGTTACACGACACCCGATAAATAATAATAAATCCGTAATAGCACGGCTCACATGACCAGCACCCAATACGAGAACAGATGGATCGTTTTCTACAGGTTGTACGAAACATTCCGCTTCGCCTACCATACATAAAGAATTAAGCTTTGCTTTATCTACCATAAATCCTTCGATTGGTGTACCATACAAAACACTACCATCTTCAGCATAAATTGTCTTATCCCCTTGACGAGGGCCAGACAATACAGTAACCATCAGCGTAGTTTCTGTAATCTGAAGACGGTCTTTCATCACATCATAGATCGTTTCCATCTTGATTCCTTTCATACTCCCATGCAGTAACAGCTTCTAAAACACCGCCACCAACGGCAAGGGATTTATCTGAAATACTATAACAATGAGCTTCTTCACAACGAGCATCTACATCGGCCAATTTAAAATGGTCGGATACGATGAGTCCGCTCTTAAGAATACCTCTAAGAATACCTGTAATTTTTGCCCGCACTGGCTCTTTATCTACATAACCAATGACTTCATTAGCTTGTACAGAATCGCCAATATGGCGCTTAGCTGTAAACAGACCAGCCTTTTGTGAGTGAATAACACGTTCATGAGTATAACCACCTACATTACCGGGAATCCCCGTATTAGGCTGCGCTGGACCATCATAGATACAACGACCTAAGTAATGACCGCGCATGGTTTCAATAACAACATCCACATCATGCCCTGCAGTAAATCCAGGCCCCACACCAATGACGAGATCTGCATCATCACGTTTGGTACCAAGATTCTTTTTACTTAAAATAGCATCTACCACAATAGCTGGCTTCAATGTATCAAGTAGCTCTTCATACGAACTAGTCACAACGGGAATAACACCTTGTGCCAACGTATCCGTAACTTCACTAAGGGCTACATGACGTGCTACAAAGCGTTCCAAAATCATTTCTCCGCGATGTACAGCATTGCCATAACATACTTCACGGCGAATCATGGTAGGAATAGCGATTTCGTTAATCACTACCGGATAGCCTGCACGTTTCAATCTATATACAGCGCCAGAAGCGATATCTCCGCCTCCACGCATAAGCACTAATGGTTTCATAATGCCTCACTTTCACGTTCTTTTAAACGCTCAAAATCATCGGGTGTATCGATATCATATCCAATATCGTCACGAATCCATAGTTTGATAACATGATCTTTACCATCACCACGAATGATGGTCTTGCCACCTTGGTCCCCTTGGATATGTTGTAAAGATTCAAACCAATGCGAACCAAAGAGAACAGGATTTCCCGACTGATAATTCGCCCCATAATGCGGGACGACGATAGTTTTCGAATGAAAGTTATCACTAAATGCACTAATAACCTGATGTACAACATTCCCAGTCAGTAGTGGTTGATCCCCTACAGAACAAAGAATGCCATCTAGCGATATCGGTGATTTTTCTACCAAATAACGTACTCCTATCGCTATGGACAGACCCTGTCCACGCTCAGGATGTTCATTCCGAACTACTTCGAACCCATAGCTTGTAACAATAGGTTCCAATTTTTCATGATCGTCACCAGTAACCGCTACAAAAGGTAGTTTACAGAATTCAGCAGGTTTTACATAATCTTCCCATCCACAATGAAGAGCCCCACAGACCGCATCTAAAACAGTTTTACCACGCCAGGGTAAAAGCTGCTTATTACACCCCATGCGCTTGGATTGTCCCCCTACGAGGAGGACAATACCAATATGCAAAGGGTGACGGTCTATGGGGTCTCTCATGGGACTGAAAGCGCTATTAGATTTTGCTTTCACATAAGTCATGAGTACCTACCGACATTGAATAATGCGACGGATTTCGCAACTTGCTTTATATCCATCAGCTAAGATGATATCGGAAATATCGCTATCTACAATATGATCAATAAAATCATCAATGATACGATGTTGCACCGTTTCATAACCAGTACAGAAGAGTATTTTTTTACCCTTACTGTATTGGAATAAGCCTTGTTTATGAAGCACAAGGTCGGCTAACATGCGCGGTGTTACAATGGCACCCATATCGCGTTTCACGATATCTTGAACGAGCTCGATATTATGTACGTGCTCATCATCTAGAGGGGCCCCTAACATTTGCAAATTCACTAGACCAATGGTGGTCTTTGTAAGAGATGGGATAACTGGCTCGGTCGTCTTAGGCGCCTTAAGCCATTTTTCCTTTGCCCCATCTGCTTCTACTACAATTTGCCAGTTCGGATGTAACTTTGCTAAACCATCGATAAGATCA
>NZ_UQYC01000094.1 GCF_900545205.1 uncultured Veillonella sp.
CTAGGTGGCTGTATCGTAATCTTGCCATTCTACTACTCCTACTGGAAAAAGAAAAAAGCAGGTCTTATTAAGGACCATGACGAAATGTAGATACTACCAGTTAAAAATAATTATTTCTAATTAAATTTAAAACTACCAGTTAGTCATGTTGTTTTGTAAACCGATCTTCAATAACAGGAGGGCGATCTACTACAACGTGAAATTAACTGGTAGTTTTTTACATTTCTAGACTAAATATAATACTTTTAACTGGTAGTATCTCATTAATCATATATAGTTAGACTAAACATAATTCCTTTAACTGGTGGTATCTCGCTAACCATATATATTTAGACTAAGTATAGTACATTTTACTGATAGAGTTAATTAAAGTAAATCTTCTTCAGTAGTTGTTGTCTTGGTTAGTTCTTCTTCAATATAGCCAACTTCATCAGTGGCTTCATCTTCGTCGCGTGTGTCAATATAGATACTAATAAGCGCTAGTGCGCCTTCTTCATTGAGGGTTGCAATGGCACTCATAGGACCATAGGTTAAAATAAGGCCATCTTCTTCATCGCGAATGATATGAGGTACCGCATCAAAGTGTTGGTTCATGAGCTGATCAAAGTAATCTTCTACATCAAGGCCGCTTTCAAGGGTAATCGATTCAGCATCCCCCTTTTGGAATACAACACGTGTATCTTCATCGATGTACTGATAAAAATCATCTACATCAACATTGGCTGTTTCAAGCCACATACTGAGGGCTGTAATCCAATCTTTCACAGTAGTTGGGGCAGAAATAAAAGAATACTCGCTTTCATCATCGCCAAAACGAAGGTCATCATACTCAATACTATAGTTTTCCTGACTAGATACGATACGGTCAACGAGCCCCTCATCATTTACATCTACAAAAATCATGTACACATAGTTATCGCTGCTTTCATAAGAAACAGTCAAACCATGACGGCCCTCATGAAATAGCGCATCCTCCTCGTACACATCGGTAATATGCATCGCCTTGCACGTAACAGGCACATTATCAGCCTTAATAGACTCAGTCATAGAGGATAAAAACTCAATACTTTCATTACGATTGCGGCCAATAATACCACGACCTGTGGACATATATTCACAATCCACAGCCAAAATGTTTTCAATACCATGAATATCTGCGGACTCAAGAATAGATTTTATCAATAAAAGAGCTTGTATTTCAGTCATACTACGCCTCCAATACACTGTAATAATTACTGCTACTATTGTAACATAATTATAGTAACTAATACGGCTATTCTCTTGATTTTCTCCATATTTATCATATACTTATAAAGTACATATTGATTTAACATCGGAGGTTCCCATGAAATATACAACCATCGTTTTTGATTGCGACGGCACATTGCTCGATACGGCTACAGATTTAGCGAATGCTGTAAATCATGTACTACGTACACATAACTTCCCTGAAAAGTCTCTAGCAGAGGTAAAGGCAGCACTTGGTAATGCAGTAACGTACTTGATGCGTCAATGCTTACCTAGCACAGTAGCAGATCATGAATTAGAACCATATATTGAGGAGTTCAAAGCTTACTATGGTGAGCATTTAAAAGATACAACAGCTCCTTACCCAGGCATTCTAGATATGCTAGATGCATTGCGTGTAAAAGGCTATAAATTAGCCATTGTATCTAATAAAATTCAAGAAGGTGTTACACCTTTAAATAAAGAATATTTTGGCGATCGCTTACCTGTTGCTATTGGTGAAAGACCAGGCTTGCAACGTAAACCAGCACCAGATATGGTACTCCAAGCGTTAAAAGAACTAAGCTCTTCACCAGAAGAATCTATTTATGTAGGTGATTCTGAAGTTGACGTAGCTACTGCAAAAAACTCCGGTCTACTCTGTATCGGTGTTACCTGGGGCTTTAGAGAAGAATCTCTCCACCAAGAACTAGGTGTAACACATATTGCTCGTAAAGCAGAAGATATTTTAAGTATTGTGGAAAACTTAAATAAATAACATCCTAAATTATAATCATTAATCTATAACAAATTCATATAAAATAAACGATTTACATCTTAAAACCGCTCAAAAATGGGGATTAAAATATTAGACCTCTCATTTTTTGCGGTTTTTCTTTTATTTTCTCTAATTTATTTCAACTTTCACATTATATTTTTTACGCATAAATACTATTCCCAATCTATTGCCTTAAAAATGTGATATATGTTACATTTTTGAGGCAGTACTTTCACATGGACACGCCGTCAATTCAATAGTTAGTGTATTGAACTTAAGGCCTATAAATGGGTCCAGTCTTAGCTAATCTTATAGAGATTGGCGGTGAGGTTTCTATAAACTGAATCATTAGTATGATATAATATTATTTTGTATACTAAGTTATGTATTTGGAAGGAGGAAAATATAATGCAACAATCATGGAAAATTGCATTTGCCTACATAGGTGTTATTGTAGGTGCAGGACTCTCGAGTGGACAAGATCTTCTACAATATTTCATAAGTTTTGGCCAAATAGGTCTCATTGGTGTTCTATTACTAGGTCTATTAAATGCCGCATTTGGTAAAATCATGCTTTCTTTGGGGAGTTACTATCGTGCAGACAATCATGAAGAGGTTTTTACACAGATTTCCCATCCTATTATTACAAGAATACTTGATTTTGTACTAATCTCTGGTAGCTTTATTATGGGATTTGTTATGATTGCTGGCGCAGGCTCAAACTTAGAACAACAATTTGGATTCCCTTTTTGGGTTGGTGGATTAATTTGCTCACTTTTAATCATAACCGTATCATTTATGAACTTTGACAAAATAACCAATGTTTTAGGTGTTTTTACTCCCATCATGATTGTTATGATATTCATCATTACAGGCTACTCTTTTATTGGTAAAAGTCATGATTGGACTACATTAGAGGCTTTAGCCCACACAATCAAACCAGCCACAAGCAATGTATGGTTTTCTGTCATTAATTATTATTCTCTATGTGCTATGACAGCTGTTTCTATGGCCTTTATTTTAGGTGGTTCTGTTGTTCGTATTGGTATTGCTGAAAAAGGTGGCACTCGTGGTGGCCTATTAGTCGGATTGGTTGTTTTTATAGCTGCTATCTCTATTTTTGCAAATCTAGATACCGTAAAAGATGCAGATTTGCCGATTCTTGCTATTGCCAATCAAATTCATCCTTGGCTAGCATATATATATGCAATCACAGTCTTTTCACTTATTTTTAATACAGCATTCTCTCTTTTTTATTCTATTGCTAGACGTTTTGCCAACGGCAGCACAAAAAGAATGAGAATTATTATTATTTCTGTAGTAATCATAGGATATATATGTAGCTTCTTTGGTTTTAAAGATTTGATTAGTATCCTCTACCCAATTCTCGGTTATATGGGCCTATTGCTCCTAATTATTCTTATTTATGGATGGCTCCGTGATCGTAAAGATATCATTATGGAAAAACTCTTCCGAAGAAAGATGATCCATTTATCATTAAAAAAACATAGTCCTCACAAAAATCTTTCAGAAAAAGAACGTGAACTATTCCATACATTAGGTGATATTAGTCAAGCAGATACAAAATCTCTTAAAGAAGATATTCATAATGAAGCAAAAGAAATACTTTCAAATACGGAAACAGTTCAAGAGCTAAAAGACTATGTGGAAGAGCATCTCTCAATAGACGAAGAAGTTATACATCAAAATATCAATATTCTACAAGAACAACAGGAAGAATCAAAATCAACTGAATCTTCTAAAGATAGACCTATCAAAAAGTCCAATATAAATAACAATGAAGTAAAATGAATAACGAGGAAATAATGACAGGTGTGGAATTAGAAATTATACTAAAAGCTGGAAAAATACTACTTAGCAGTGGCGCCGAAATCAGTCGTACAGAGGATACTATGAACTACATAGCACGAGCTATGAATTTTAAAGATTTAGAAGCCTACGTATCCAATAGAGGTATTTTTGCAACTGCTAAGAAAGCTGATGGAACTGAAATTACTCGTATTTATAACGTTCCTGAAGTCGATATTAACCTCAGTAAAATTGAATCAGTTAACGCGCTCTCCCGACGTATCACACAAAAAAATATTACTATTGAGGAGATTGAAAGTGAACTTAATCAAATTGATACCATGTCAGACTATTCTTTTTTTTGGAGATTAGTAGCTTATACGTTAGGAGCTTCGGGCTTTAGCTATGCAATTGGTAGTTCAATAACAGACTCTATAATTGCAGGTATTATAGGCTTAATATTAGGCGTCTATATGTGTACCATCAAACGCATTCTTAGCTCTGATGTATTGATTACCATTTTAGGTAGTATTCTAATAGCCTTATTGGGTAATCTCTTTATCCACTTTGAATTAGGCTCCAACCTATCAGTTATATTACTAGGAGCCATGATTGACATTGTTCCCGGAGTTCCTTTCGTCAATGCTATTAGAGAGTATAGCCAGAATAACTATAATACAGGAATAACCCTTATGATGGGCGCGCTACTTACCTGTATTTCAATGGCTGTAGGGGTCGCAGTAGTACAATCACTACTCTTCAACACACAAATGATTCCTCTTTATACCTCTAATTTAGATACTAATTCCTTAACCTCTATGTTTATGCGTAGTATAATGGCTGGTATTGGTACGACAGCATTTGCAATCTTATTCCGTGTAGCTAAACAACATTTTATCGATTGTACAATCTTAGGATTCATCTCATGGTTCTTGTTCTTAACATTATCTTCACTACAGTCTAATGTTATGCTCTCCATATTCATCAGTGGTTTTATCATCGCCATAGCATCAAGAATATTGGCTGTTAAACGGAAATGCCCTGCTATAGTTTTCCTAATGACTAGCTTATTCCCTTTACTACCAGGGCTCAGCTTTTATCGATCCATTTATTATATGCTAATGGGACAAGAAACTATTGCCATTAGCTTCGCAAAAGAATCCTTTTTGATAGCTTTTACAATTGCTATATCTATCGCAATTGTAAAACATATAAAACCACTACGAATCCCCAAAAAACACTTATAAATAATATAACGTTATAACCAATTCATATAAATTACTTGCCCGATAAAAGAGGTTCCTATGAGTCACTACTGTGACCATTAGGAACCTCTTTTATTTATAACTATATTGTGCTAATTAGATATCACTTATTTATAACTGAACTGCGCATCCATAATCATTTGGCGTAACTGTTCCATACGAATACCTTCAGGTAACTTATGTCGATAAAACTGTAAATTATAGTAATATCGAGTATCTTCATAATCTGTCACCAATACCATATCCGTGCGATACTCTAATGGCCACCCATACATAAATTCAGTTAGTAAACTACGCACGCCATCATTGTTGACCTCTATTACATTATGCGTAATAGGTAATACCATCTTTACGGTAGGTTCAGGAATCGTTCTATCTTTAACAAGCTCATTAACCTCAGCATCTAACGTGGAACTCGTACTATCGATAGATCTAGCCTTTACATGCATAAATACCCCATCAGAGGTTCTAAACACCCTACCATCAATGTCCTTTGTTTCGCCCTGCGTTTCAATAGCATCCTTTAATACTCGGAATTGATACGGTCCATAAAACTTTGTGTCTGTCATAGCATCTAATGCCGCATCATATTGACCATTATGTACATTCGTAACATGCATAACAGGCTTTATATCGCTAGCTTCTGAAAGCATCGGTACGGATAAACACAAACCTAGACTAAGTAATGTAATATAACGTTTCATATGAGTCTCCCTCTCCCTAAAAACTATTATCTTATTTGTATTGTAACATAATT
>NZ_UQYC01000095.1 GCF_900545205.1 uncultured Veillonella sp.
ATCATTAATATTGCCTGTATTATATGTTGGGGTACCTATTGCACTCGTATTCTTACAGCCTGACCTAGGTACATCTCTTGTGTATATTGCTATTTTTGTGGGCATGTTATTTATTTCTGGTATTAGAACAAGACTTATAAAAATTATTGCCGGTACTGGTTTATTATTGATGCCTTTAGGTTGGTTTGTACTGAAAGAATACCAAAAACAACGTATTCTTGTATTTTTAAATCCAGATATTGATCCTTTTGGATCAGGCTATCATATCATTCAGTCTAAGATTGCCATTGGTTCAGGTTTGATTTTTGGTAAAGGTATCTTTAATGGTACGCAAAGTCAGTTGAACTTCTTACCAGAAAACCATACGGACTTTATTTTCTCCGTTATTGGTGAAGAATTTGGTTTTGTAGGCTGTATTATCGTGTTGTTTTTGCTTTTTATGCTGATTTATCGCAGCATTAAAGTAGCCTATATGTGTAATGATAATTTTGGTATGTTACTAGCTACAGGGATTGCTACCATGTTTACCTTTGAGGTACTCGTTAATGTAGGTATGACTATTGGTATTATGCCTGTTACAGGGATTCCATTGCCATTCCTTAGCTATGGTGTCAGTGCGTTGACTACTAATATGTTGAGTATCGGTATTTTGTTAAATATTGCTATGCAACGGACGAAATATATTTTTTAAAACCCTATTTTTAGGATTGATTGTGAAAGAAGTCTTTCAGAAAAGACGGAGGATGTATGATTCAATTAGATACGTCATGGTTACAACATGTCCAAAAGCCTGCTCGTTATACGGGCGGTGAATATAACAGTATTGTAAAAGATCACAGTACTGTTGATGTAACAATGGCTTTAGCTTTTCCAGATGTATACGAAGTGGCTATGAGCCATTTGGGCATCAAAATTTTATATGGTCTTGTAAACCGTCGTGAAGATGCAGCAGCGGAACGTGTATTTGCTCCGTGGCACGATATGGAAGAGGAAATGCGCAAGCGCAATATTCCTTTGTTCTCTTTGGAAACTCGTACGCCTATTAAAGATTTTGATGTGTTAGCTTTTACACTTCAATATGAGATGAGCTTCACTAATATCTTAAACATGCTCGATTTGGCTGGTATTCCAATGTACGCTAAAGACCGTGATATGGAGTTTCCATTACTCGTTTGTGGTGGTCCATGTGCCTTTAATGTAGAGCCTATTGCAGATTTCTTTGATATTGTTTCCCTTGGTGAGTCTGAAGAATGGGGCGATGAATTCATCGATCTCTACAAGGCTGAAAAGGCAAAAGGATTCCCAGGTGGTAAGGAAGCATTCTTGCGTAAAGTGGCTCAAATTCCTGGTACGTATTGTCCAGCGCTATACGATGTGGAATATACAGAGCAAGGTGATTTTAAATCCATTACACCGCGCTTTGAAGACGTGCCTGCAGCTGTTGAAAAACGCATTGTAGAAGATGTGGAAAATATTTTCTACCCAACAAAACCTGTTGTACCGTTCTTAGATATAGTTCATGACCGTGCGGTACTTGAACTATTCCGTGGTTGTACACGTGGTTGTCGTTTCTGCCAAGCGGGTATGCTATATCGTCCTGTTCGTGAAAAGACTCCGGAACGTTTGTTACAAATTGCTAAAGATACGATTGCCAATACTGGTTATAATGAAATCTCTTTGATGAGCTTGAGTTCTGCGGACTATTCTAAATTACCTGAACTAGTAGATATGCTCATGGAAGAGTTCAAAGATAAACAAGTGAGTGTAAGCTTGCCATCCTTGCGTATTGATAGTTTCTCTATCGATATTGCGAAAAAGGTGCAACAAGTGCGTAAGAGTGGTCTTACCTTTGCCCCTGAAGCCGGGACACAACGTATGCGCGATGTTATCAATAAAGGTGTTAGTGAAGAGGACTTGTTGGCGGCATGTACAAATGCCTTTAAATCCGGTTGGAATACAGTTAAATTGTACTTCATGATGGGCCTTCCAACTGAAACAGATGAAGATTTGGCAGGTATTGCTGATCTTGCGTACAAGGTACTCGATTTACACCGTGATATTACAGGCAAACGCAACGGTTCTGTAACGGTGAGTGTATCCTTCTTCGTACCAAAAACACATTCTCCATACCAATGGTATGGTCAACAAGATGTAGAGGAAATCCATCGTAAACAACGTTACTTGAAATCTCTCATCAATAATCGCAATATTTCCTACCATTACCATGATGGTTATACTGGCTATATGGAGGCCGCTTTTGCTCGTGGGGACCGTAGATTATCTAAAGTTCTTGTGAAAGCATGGGAAGCGGGTTGTAAATTTGATGGTTGGACTGAGTACTTTAACTATGAAACTTGGTTGAAAGCCTTCGCTGATTGTGGTTTGGATCCAGCATATTTTGCAAGACGTACTCGTGACTTTGATGAACCATTACCTTGGGACCATTTAGATTGCACTGTAAGTAAAGCTTTCTTAAAACGGGAGTGGGAACAAGCGGTAGAGGCAAACTTAACAAGTGATTGTCGTCGCGGTCCATGTAAGGGCTGTAATGTATGTCCAGAGCTTAATACTGCAATTATTGACTATAAGGAGGGTGGCAGAGTTGAAAAAATTACGTTTGGCCTTAAATAAGGGCGAAGAATTACGATTCTTGTCGCACCTTGACTATGCACAAGCAGTAGAGCGTATGATTCGTCGCGGAGAAATTAAAATGGCGTACTCTGAAGGCTTTAATCCACATATGAAAATTAGCTTTTCCTCTGCACTTGCTTTAGGCGTAACCGCAGCGGCTGAATATATCGATATGGATGTACTGGAAGAAGACTCTTTAGAGTCCATCATGGAGCGTTTGAATCGCGTAGCACCTCCAGGCCTTGAAGTACTAGGTGGTAAAGAAATGCCTGACAAGGTTAAAAAGATGATGGCTATTTGTAACTTTGCCATCTATGAAGTTACAGGCCCTGTAACGGATGAAAATGCCGATTGGGATGCATTACTAAAACCTTTTAATGAGGCTCCGGAAATTTCTTACGAAAAGGTAACACCGAAGAAAACTCGCACCATCGATGTAAAAGAATTTGTAAAGGAACCAATCGTTGCGTCTTTGAAAGATGGTAAAGTTACTCTTACAATGGGCATTGGCATTTATCCGCAAGGTACTATTAAACCTAGTGAAGTGTGGAACCTTGGTAAAGACCAATATAACTGGCCAATCACAAGTGGTTATGAAATTCATCGTAAAGCAATTATGGTGGAAAATGAAGAAGGCCGTTATACTCCATTGGAGATTAACTATTAATACTCTTAATACACATCTTAACTACTAATGGTCTTTACATAAATCTTAGGGGCTTATATGTGCTTGAGTGATTTAAAAGAATTATATATTTTGTATTGAACGAAGGGAGGGATAGGATGCATAAAATTTTGGTCAATGTTATGCGCGAAGAAATTCGCATGGCTGTTGTCGATGAAGCAGGTCAGTTAATAGATTTCGTCTTAGAACGTACCGATGAGAGCCATATGGCAAATCATATGTACAAAGGGACCGTAAAGAACGTGTTGAACGGTATGCAAGCGGCTTTCGTTGATATTGGGGGCTCTCAAAATGCGTACTTAAATCTTCAACAGGGGAAAGAACAGAAAATCTTGCCACGCCTATCTGTGGGGCAACAAATTCTTGTACAAGTGGTAAAAGAGGAGATGCTTGGTAAAGGCGCTCGTGTTACAGCTGATGTGAGCTTGGCAGGACGCTTTATGGTGCTTCTACCATATTCTGAAGGCATGCATATTTCTAAGAAAATTACGGATGAAGCAGTACGTTCTAAATTACAAGAATTAGCAGCGCCTTATGTACAGGAGGGCTGTGGATTTATCATTCGTACTGCTGCTGCGAAGGCTAGTGCCGATGAAATCGGTCGTGATATGGAATATCTATGGCGTACATGGCAACATGTGTTAAAACGCTTTAAGGTAGCTAAGAGTGGTACTGATCTCTATAGTGATGCAGATTTCTGGTTCCGCCTTGTACGGGATTATGCGCATCGTAATGTAGAGGAAATCATCGTTGATTCCGATATGGGGGAATCTCGATTACTGGATCTATTAGGTCATGGCCCAACATCTCAACAAATTAAAGTGACACGTCACCGTGGCAGCACACCTATTTTTAAAGCCAATCACATTGAACCTCAATTAGAGGATCTTATCTCTCGTGATATTAATCTACCTTCCGGTGGCTCTATCCGTATTGATCATACGGAGGCTCTCACCGTATTTGATGTAAACTCGGCTCATTACACAGGTAAGTCTAATAAGTTAGAAGATCTGGCTTTTACAGTCAATAAAGAGGCGGCAAAGGAAATTTGTCGACAATTGCGATTGCGCGATATTGGTGGTATTATCGTCGTCGATTTTATCGATATGAAGGATAAGTCGCATCAACAAGAGTTGCTACAACTATTGAGCGCACAAGCTAAGTTAGATAAGATGAAAACCGTCGTATGTGGTATTAGCTCTCTCGGTCTAGTAGAAATGACGCGGAAGCGTGCCCGTCAAGGTTTGCAAACCTTGATGTTTGATACATGCCCTCAATGTGGTGGCACTGGATACATGTTGTCAGGTAGAACTGTATATATGCAGATCATTCGACGCATCCGTGAGTTATTTAAGTCTGGTCGAATTAAATCGAACCTGGAAATTGAAGTTCATCCAGAGGTAGCCCAATATTTAACAAAGGCTGTTCTTGAAGAATTAGGTGACTCTATAGGTCGTAAGATTTCTATAGTAGTAAATCCACAAATCAGCCGTGAAGGATATTCATTAATGGCTGTAGCAGAATAAGTAAGTAGTTTTTATAGGTGAGTATAGTGTCTGTATTTGAAATTATATTAATTAGTGTTGGCCTAGCCATGGACGCCTTTGGTGTATCTATTGGTAAAGGTTTATCTATGCCGGTGGGTGAAAATGGACGAAAGGTGACATTAGCATTCTTATTCGGATTATTCCAGTTTCTCATGCCTGTTATTGGTTGGCTCATTGGACGCCAGTTTATCGATGTCATATCTGAATGGGATCATTGGATTATCTTTGGACTTCTTGGCTATTTAGGTATTGCTATGATTCGTGAAGGTCTTAGTGATGACGATGATGAAGACGATGATAAACAGTTTTTAGGTGCTTGGGAAATGATTATGCTTTCCATTGCAACTAGCCTTGATGCTATGGCGGTAGGTTTAACCTTTGCCTTTTTACCTATTAATGTATGGGAAGCTTCCACTATGATTGGGGTCATTACCTTTGGTATTTCTCTCATTGGCGTTTACTTAGGTAAATTTATGGGCCAGTTCGTAGGAAAATATGCAGACATACTAGGTGGGGGTGTATTAATCCTCATCGGCACAAAAATACTCTTACAACACCTCGGTATTATCGGAGAATTTTAGAGGTTTGTATATATATGAAAGTATCGTAAACTGAGCTATTTATGGTGAATTTTGTTTGACATGGATAGGTAAATACGATATACTATATCAGTATTAGTTCGGTTTACTGAACTTTGCAATCCG
>NZ_UQYC01000096.1 GCF_900545205.1 uncultured Veillonella sp.
GGCTTTAAAGAAATAATATGAAGAAGACTATATTATTTGATTTAGATGGAACTTTAACGGATTCTCAAGAAGGCATTCTTAAAAGCATTAAATTTGCATTGGAACATTTTGGTTATGATGTACCTGATGAAGAAACATTACAATTATTCTTAGGACCACCATTGGTAGATGCGTTCCAAGAACATTGTGGTATGACCTTTGAGCAAGCGGAAGAAACATACTTTAAATTCCGTGAACGGTATGGTACCATCGGTAAATTTGAAAATAAAGTATATCCGAATATTGTAGACTTATTAGCTAAATGTAAAACTGAACAATATACCATAGCTGTAGCTACTGCAAAACCAGAACATTATGCTAAAGATATTCTAGACCACTTTGAATTGACACCATACTTTGATGTTATTGTAGGTGCAAATTACGAGGCTGGTTTATTGCATAAGAAAGAGATTCTTGAAAAGGCTCTTACCCTTTGTGGTAACCCATTGACCGATGACAATGGTCGTCGTTTGGCATTTATGGTTGGGGATCGCAAGTATGATGTAGAGGCAGCTAATGAACTTGGTTGTATCTCTATCGGCGTTACTTATGGTTATGGTACAGAAGCTGAACTAAAAGAAGCTGATGCAGAATACATTTGTGATGATGTTGATGAAATTGCTGACGTTCTGGACCTTGAAGAAATGATGGTTCGTAGATAAGCTATTATAAATAAAATATCAACTTTAAAAGGCTAGAGGAATTTCCTCTAGCCTTTTGGCATCTATCTAAAAAAGGACTAACCTATAGGTTAGTCCTTTTGTGTTATTTTTTTAGGCCGCTTTTTTTAGCTAATGTTTTGATAACCTTAGCACTTTGTTTTTTCAACTTGCCGCCTGTTTGTTTGAGTTGGATACGTGTACGAGAAACACGACCAAGTGTAGTAATCTTAGTTTTGCGACGTGGCTTCATATCACGTTCGTTACCAAAGTCGCCACGTTGTACACTTGTTGCTTTTACCTTTTCAGCTCTGAAAGATTTACGTAACGCTTTCATAATTAATGTAAGCGGTAAGGATTGCTCAAAAGAATACAAATCAACAGCCACATAGCCTAGAGCAGGATATGTATGCAATGTAAAGTGAAAGCCTGGTGCAACAGATAGGAGGGCGATCTCCTCGTCCATAACTTGACAACTGATTTCATCAACATCAAGGTCAGCTAAATCAAATGCAGTTGCTACACTTTCTTGTACAGCTGTAGCGGATGAGATTGCATCCTCATCGCAGGAATATAAATCAATTAAAAGTTCTTGTCCTAATGCTTCTGCCATAACAACACCTTCTTTCATAAAAATATATCTCATTTATTATACCTAGAATTTAGGATTAAGTCCAATCATAGAAGGATGTATTAAAAGGTCAAATGTATAGTGTAATATATTTGACCTTTATATTGACTAAAGTCAAAAAGTCAAATATAATAGATATATGTAAAAAGCAAATAGTCAAAAATATATTAAATAAAATGTTAAAGAGGTGTTTTTTATGAGTATGATAGCTGATAAAATAGAAAAGTTTATATTGGATCGTATGCGTGAAGAACAAGAGAAATTAATTTTAAAGCGTAATGAATTAGCTGATGAATTAGATTGTGCACCTTCGCAAATTAGTTATGTACTAAGTACACGTTTTTCTAATGAGCGTGGGTTTGATGTTGAATCAAGACGTGGTCTAGGTGGATATATTCGAATTACAAAATTAAATCCAGAAAGCTCCGATTCACTACCAGCTGTAACAACCTATCGTATTTATGAAGGTCAAAATACAGTAGATCGATTGATTGATATTAAAGATATAGACCAATCCTTGTTCCAATTACTACAGGCTGAAAAGATTACTCGTCGTGAAGCTCAATTAATGCATAATTCCTTTGCTACATTAATTGAGAATACCGACATTGAACATCGTAATGATGCAATTCGTCAGCTCTACGCAACAATGGTGGATACACTACGGAAGGAGTGATGATCAGTGATATGTGATCATTGCCATAAAAATGAAGCTACCATCCACATGACAAATATTGTAAATAATCAGAAGACGGAACAACATTTGTGCAATACATGTGCCACTGCATTACAGCAGGAGGGAAAATTATCTCCTTATAGTTCCTTTATGAATGATATGTGGGATGATGGCTTTTTTACCAATGAGTTCTTTAAGAATATGGTCTATCCTGACAATCTATTAAAATCTCATCAGTCTAAACGTTGCCCTCAATGTGGTATTACCTATGATGAGTTCAATCGGATAGGCAAGTTTGGTTGTAATACATGTTATGAAACCTTTGCTAGTGAAATAAAACCGTTATTACAAAGATTACAAGGTAGTTCTGAATATGAAGGAACTGTTCCTAGTCATGATCATAATGTATTTAAAGCAAAGTATGAACTAAAGCGGTTACGTCATCAATTAGACTCAGCAATTCAAGCTGAGAACTTCGAAGATGCAGCCATTTTAAGAGATAAAATAAAAGAATTAGAAGCCATCATTGGTGGCGATAAAGAATAGGAGGTTCTTATTATGTTAGATACTATATTAGATTCTCCTTTAAGCCCATGGCTACAACATGATACGGACGCAACCGATCATATTGTCATATCTAGTCGAATCCGATTAGCACGAAATTTTGATGGTATATTGTTTACAAATCGTAATGATAAGTCATCTTTAGAAAAGGTAAATACCATTTCTAGAGGTTTGCTTCAACCTTTAAAAGAAGCAGATGGACATCAATACTCCAATATTAATCTTGAGCAATTAAGCGAGCGTGAGCGAGCTATATTGGTTGAAAAACATTTAATGAGTCCTGTATTGGAAGAAAAACTGCCATATCGCAATTTAGTAGTATCTGACGATGCATCTATTGTAATTATGGTGAATGAAGAAGACCATTTGCGGATTCAATCTATGGTTTCAGGATTGCGATTACAGAAAGCTTATGAACATGCTAAAAAAATAGATAAGGCTATTGAAGCAAAATATCCATATGCTTTTGATGAACGGTTTGGTTATTTAACGGCTTGTCCTACTAATGTAGGCACAGGTTTGAGGGCATCTGTAATGTTACATTTGCCAGCATTGACCATATCTGGACGAATTACACGACTCATACGTAGCATCATTCAATTAGGCTATTCTGTACGTGGACTATATGGAGAAGGCTCCGAAGCGTTAGGAAATATTTACCAAATTTCTAATCAACGTACAATGGGTGTCAGTGAAGAGGATACCATAGAGCAATTGACGAAGATTGTAGAAGGTATCATTGCAGAAGAGCGAAAATCTCGACAATCCTTATTACATAATGATAAAGAAGGTTTAGAAGATGTATTATGGCGCTCGTTTGGCGTTTTACAATATGCGCGTCGTGTAAATGGTAAAGAGGCCTTAACAAAGCTTAGCGATATCCAATTAGGCGTTGACTTAGAGATTTTACCTTCTTGGAGTAAGGATTCATTTAATGAATTAATCGCCATAACTAGACCTAATTTTCTTTCTAAATATGCAGGAAATGATGATCTAACAGAAATCGAGCGTGATAGCTATCGGGCAAAGGTAATCCGACAAAAGCTTTCACATTAATATAAATTTGGAAAAGATCAATTACATATAATACATTTACACATAATCATTTTATAACTATGTGTTGATAATAGATGGCTTTAATCGGATCCGATTAAAGCCAATATAATATATTCATGTTGACTGTAGAATTTGTTTGTTTAGTTAATAGCTATTCCAATGGTATGTCCTACCGTTGTTTACATATATTTGAAGAGAAATAATTACAATTTACATAGATAGATGAGGTGATAGTATGATGCAACGTTTCACAGATGATGCACAGCGTGTCCTATCCTTTGCTCAAGAAGCAGCATTGGAGTTGGGACATGACTATGTAGGCACTGAACATGTACTCATCGGCCTGACAAAGGTTAAAAGTGGCGTTGCCGCAAAGGCCTTAGAAGAGCTTGGTATTGTTACAGAAGATATATTTGAAGCTGTAGAAGAACACGTAGGTCGCGGCAATAAAAAAGCAACATCCATATATATGACCCCACGCGTTAAGCATGTACTTGAGTTAGCTATTCAAGTTGCTAATCGCATGAATCATAATTACGTTGGTACTGAGCATATTCTCTTAGGATTGATCAGTGATGGTGGTGGTGTTGCAGTTGGTATTTTACGGGCTATGAATATCCGTACCGATGATATTGTAGAATCGATTCGCCATATCCTAGGCTCTAATGCAAATGGTGACCATAGTGGTCAAGAAGGTCAAAATAGTAATAGTGACTTAGGTGATTTAGCTGATTTTGCAACGGACCTAAATGAGTCGGCAAAACAAGGTAAAATTGATCCTGTTATTGGGCGTGATACAGAAATTCAACGTGTTATTCAAATTCTTAGCCGTAGAACTAAAAATAATCCAGTTCTTATCGGTGAGCCTGGCGTAGGTAAGACGGCTATTGCTGAAGGTTTGGCGCAACGTATCGTCAATGGTAATGTGCCAGAAATTTTGCGCAATAAACGCATTATTTCTCTTAGCATTAGCTCCATGCTAGCTGGTGCAAAATACCGTGGTGAATTTGAAGAACGCTTGAAAAAAGCAATCGATGAAGTGCAACAACATGATGATATGATTATCTTCATTGATGAAATTCATACATTGGTCGGCGCAGGCGCTACTGAAGGTGCAATGGATGCAGCAAACATTTTAAAACCAGCTTTAGCACGCGGTGAATTCCAAGTGATTGGCGCTACGACACTTGATGAATATAAAAAGCATATTGAAAAAGATGCTGCTTTAGAGCGTCGTTTCCAACCTGTTCAAGTAGGGGAACCTAATGAAGAGGATGCTCTTGAAATCTTGAGGGGCTTGCGAGATCGCTATGAGGCTTTCCATAAGGCTAAAATTACAGATGAAGCATTAAAAGCTGCTGTTACCTTATCTAGTCGATATATTACAGATCGATTTTTGCCTGATAAGGCTATTGATGTGGTTGATGAAGCTGCCTCTAAGGTACGTATGAAAGTCTTTTCTGCAGCTCCTGATGTTAAGGCTTTAGAAGACCGACTCAATACGGTAAAGAAGGAAAAGGAAGCTGCTGTTACATCTCAAGATTTTGAAAAAGCAGCTAAGCTTCGTGATGAAGAGCAAGCTCTCGTTAAAGAGATTGACGATAAAAAAGCTGTAGCTAAAGAGGAAAGTGATCAAAAACTAATAGTTACAGAAGAAGATATTGCTGCAGTAGTAGCTCAGTGGACGGGTATTCCGGTGGCTAAAATAGCAGAAGAAGAATCTGAAACCTTGCTTCATTTAGAAGATGAGCTACATAAACGCGTTATCGGTCAAGATGATGCTGTTACAGCTGTAGCGAAAGCTGTGCGCCGTGCAAGGGCTGGATTAAAGGATCCAAAACGTCCTATTGGTTCA
>NZ_UQYC01000097.1 GCF_900545205.1 uncultured Veillonella sp.
GCATCTTTAAATACGAAAGATGTAGTTTGGTAAATAGGTACTGCACGAGAACCTGTTGGATCTACTGTGTGACCCGCATGTAATTGTAATGTTTCAAATCTGTATTGTTTGCTCATTATAACAACTCCTTTATATTAACTGTGAATTGAGTTCGTTCTTTATACCTAGTATACTACTATGTTTTAAAAATTATGTCTACTATTAATTTATACAGTTAGCCATAACTTGAAGCTATAGCAAACATGTATTTACTCATAAAATACCCATCCGAAAGATGCCAATTACACCTATATATAGCTCACACACACAAAAAGCCCCTAATTACTTCTCTAAAACCATCTCACTATAGAGACCGTTAAAAGTAATTAGGGGTATTTCTACTAATCATAATTTAGATATAAGCACCTAAATTTTTATCGCGTTCAAATTTCATTTTTTGGATTTGTTCAATGATGTACGGTGTTTCTTGGTATACATAGTAGTTTAACCAGTTTGTAAACAACAATGTACTTACAGAACGCCAACGTACAACAGGTCGTTGTTTTGGATCATCATCAGGGAAATAATTTTCAGGAACCGCAATATCCAAGCCTTTTTTAATATCACGTACGTATTCACGGTTGAGTGTATCCCAATCGTATTCAGCGTGACCAAATACAAAGATGTGTTTATTGTCTAAGCTACGAACGATAGCTGCACCGGTTGGTTCAGATCCTGCCAACAATTCTAATTCTCGGTTTTCCTTAATTTGTTGTAAGGAAACTGTGGTATGACGGGAGTGTGGCATCCAGAACTTTTCATCAAAGCCACGCAAGAGCACCGGGCGATCATTGTAAATATCGTGTTCGTATACACCAAACAGCTTTTCATCCATAACGGATTTATTAATGCCAAAATGATGGTACAAACCAGCCTGTGCACCCCAACAGATATAGAACGTAGAGTATACATGCTCTTCGCCCCAATTCATAATTTCTACTAACTCATCCCAATAATCAACTTCTTCAAAAGGCATTAATTCTACAGGAGCACCTGTAATGATCATGCCATCAAAGAACTCGTCTTTCACCTCATCGAAGGTGCGGTAGAAAGTATCTAAATATTGCTCATCCGTATTTTTAGCCTTGCGGGATGCAGTATGCAACAATGTTAAGTTCACTTGCAATGGGCTATTACTAAGAGCACGTAAGATTTGAGTTTCTGTAACTTCTTTAGTAGGCATCAAATTGACTAGCAATATTTGCAAAGGTCGGATTTGTTGTGTCTCCGCCCGTTCTGTATCCATAACGAAAATGTTCTCTTGAGCTAATTTCGTAATGGCCGGTAAATTTTTTATTACTTTAATAGGCATACTATCACCTCTACACACTAAACAATTTGATAACCTAATCTAAACATTCTAACCAATATTATTAAAAGCCTCTAGCCTCGTAGGCACGACGCCAAGCTTCAAGACCTTCTTCCAATGTTTTACGAGGGCACGCTACATTGATACGTTCAAAGTCTTCCCCATCAACGCCAAACATAGAACCAGTATCAAGCCACAATTTAGCTTCATTGATAATCCATTCATCACGTTCTTTAGGGCTTAATGGCAACTTGGAGCAATCTAGCCACATGAGATATGTGCCTTCTGGACGATATACGTGGATTTTCGGCATATATTTTGCTACATAATCAATGGTGAACTGAATATTATCTTGAATGTACTCTTTCAACTCATCGAGCCAAGGTGCCCCTACTTTGTAGGCCCCTTCACAACCAACGATGCCCATCGTATTTAGCTGGCTATAGCCAGCACGGTCGATTTCTTTAATAAAACGACGACGTAAAGAATCATTAGGAATGAAAATATTACTTACTTGAAGGCCAGCGATGTTGAAAGTCTTACTAGGCGCTGTACATACGATACAGTGTTCTGCATAGCTTTCACCTAGATCAGCAAAGACCTTATGAGTATGACCTTTCCAAACAAAATCAGCATGAATTTCATCGCTCACGATGAGTACATTATGTTTAATACAAATATCGCCAAGTCGTTTTAACTCATCCTCAGTCCACACGCGGCCTACCGGATTGTGGGGATTACATAAGAGAAATAATGTTACATTTTCCTCAACGATAGCCCGTTCAATGCCCTCAAAATCAATGGTGTACTTCTCTTCGCCTTTGATTAATGGCACATTGATGAGACGACGGTCATTATCATCGATAACCATACTAAATGGATAGTACACCGGTTGATTGATGAGTACCCCTTCACCTTCCTTGGTGAAAGCGCGAACCGCCATAGCCAAGGCAAAGACGATACCTGGTGTTTTAACGAGCCATTTTCGGTCTGGCGTCCAGTTAAAGCGCGTGGTAAACCAATTTTGTAGCACTTCAAAGTATTCATCATCGGATTCGGTATAACCAAAGACACCATGGTTCACGCGGTCCAATAGGATTTGCTTTAACTCAGGGGGAACCTCAAAGTCCATGTCTGCCACCCAGAATGGCAACACATCGGCTGGTTTACCGCGTTTTACAGCAAAATCGTATTTCAAGGATTTTGTGTGAGTTCTATCTAAAATTTGATCAAAATTATATTGTCCCATAGGAACTCCTTTATTTATTGAAAGCTTGTTCCAAATCCGCAATCAAATCATCTGTATCTTCAATACCTACAGATAGACGCAATAAGCGACGTGTAATACCTTTGCGCTCAGCATCTTCTGGTTTTAAATCTGGATGTGTTTGCGTTACAGGGTAGGTCAGCAAGGACTCTGTACCACCAAGACTTTCAGCAAACTGAATAAGCCCAATGCCTTCTAATACTTTTTTAGCCGTTTCTTCGCTATCTACTTCAAAGGACAACATACCGCCAAAGCCTGTTGTTTGGGCTTTATTAATCTCATAGCCTGGATGTTCTGGAAGACCTGGGAACAATACCTTTGTAACCTTAGGTTGTTTTTTGAGCCATTCCGCAAGAGCAATGGCATTCTTTTGATGCTGTTCCATACGAAGGGCCAATGTTTTGACGCCGCGGATTACGAGCCAACTATCCATTGCAGATAAGCAAGCACCTACAGTTTTATAAATTAAGCGCAATTTAGCAGCCAATTCATCATCATTTACAATGGTGAAACCAGAAATAACGTCATGATGACCACCGATGAATTTAGTACCGCTATGAACGACAATATCAGCACCTAAGTTCAATGGTTTTTGGAAATAAGGGCTTAAGAATGTATTGTCGATAATGACTAGTGCATTGCGGTCATGAGCTAAGGTACACAAGGCACGAACATCAGTAATCTCCATCATCGGATTTGTTGGAGTTTCAATATAAACAGCCTTTGTATTTGGTTTGAAAGCTGCTTTTACCGCATCAAGATCGGATGTACCAACATAGGTGAACTCAATGCCGTTTTGTTCGTAAATATTTGTGAACATACGGATAGAACCACCGTACAAATCATCACCTAAAATGATGTGATCCCCAGGGGAGAATAGATGGAATACAGCGTCCACTGCGGCCATGCCGGAAGAGAATGCCAATGCATCCTTACCATCTTCAAGACCTGCAATCAATTGTTCCAAACGATCCCGTGTTGGATTAGACTCACGTGTATATTGATATCCTGTTGTATCACCCAACTTTGGATGGGAAAATGTACTAGACATATAAATTGCAGGGGAAATTGCACCAGTGCTATCTGGTTTACCGCTGCCATGAACGCATTTTGTATTAAATTTCATTCCATTCAACTCCTCATATTTGTATACAATATATTAATTATAAAAGTAGACAATGATTAAGGTCAACAAAAATGGGCACTCATACGCCATGAGTGCCCCCAAAAAGTCATATCTATTTTGAATGGCTTGCCATAACTCTAGGTTAAGTTAGCCTAATTTTTTGTACGTTTTGTAATAAGCAATGCCAAGATAATACCCAAAGAAGACGTCACTAGTTGCGGCCAACTAGACACAAACAACATAGTATTTACAATCTTCGGTGGAAATTGGAATAGAGAGAAGAACAAAGAATATCCGCCGAATAGAACACCTGCTTTCACTAAAGCCGCCACAACAATAAGCAATACCTTCGGTTTATGTTGTAACCAATAGGCTACAAATACATAGGCAGTCGTGCCAAGGGCGGTAATCAAAATAAACGGTGGCAACGGCAACATACCTTGTAAATGCGCTACTACAGGCGCAATCCAGGCGATAACGAGACCATTTTTCCAACCATAGCGCCATGTGGCTAGTACAAACGTAGCAGACGTGATGGAACCGATGAGGAACATACTCACCTGGTTAGGAATAAATGGGAAAATAAGGCGCAAGCTTTGCGCCAATAAGGCTACAGCCAACAATAGGCCTGTGCCCGTAATAGATTTGGTAGACATAAGAACCTCCTACTATACAATATAGATTTTTAAGAGGTACTTACCTCATATAGTAAAACTAAGCCTCTACAAAATATAGACGTGCCCGATCATATACCCAATTATAAACATAAGTATAACCTAGGATAACTAATGTCATCGTTATATCTGTCACAAAAGCCATCCAAAAACTCATATGCATCATGTACATAATAATTGGCACCGTTGCCATCATAAATAAGCCTTCAAATAACACAGCGTGAACTGTGCGAATGATTGGACCTCGTGCTAATCGATCACCTGGTACTAGTTTATCAAAAATCCAGTTAAACACAAAATTCCAAACCATAGCTAGTAAGGAAAAAATAACCATTAATACAAACGGCTGTCCCTCATGCGGAACAAACTGCATTACCAAACAACCAATTAAAATACAACCAAGCTCATATAAAATTGACTGCACAACACGTTCAGAAGCAGACATAATAATAAAAACCTCCAGCAGAAAACCTAGGTAAGAAATTTACTATCACACCACTATTATATTCATTTTTTTAGATTTGTCGAGTTTTGTGGAGTATTGCTATTTTAAGATAAAAAAAGCCGCCATATGTCTATCTAGCGACTTGTCCTCCGAAGTGAGCATTGCCATTTCAGGATAAAAAGAAGCCGCATTGTATCTACTAAGCGACTTGCTCGTCCCAAAGTGAGTATTGCCATTTTAAGATAGAAGAAACCGCCATATGTCTATCTAGCGACTTGCAGCGAATGGAGCGCAGAGAGACATATGGCGGCGGAAAGTTATCCTAAAAGTGGCATTACGAACTGAATCCATGGAATCCCCACCACAATAAAGATTGCGAGGTAGATAATCCCAAAGATAGCACCTAATTTCCAGAATTCAGGACCTTTGTTGTAGCCACTAGCAAACCAGATTGGGCTGTGTCCTGTACCATATGGTGTAAGGATACCCATGATACCCATTGGTACTAAAAGAATTAACATAACTTGAGCTGGATCAACACCAGGAATTTGAAGAATTA
>NZ_UQYC01000098.1 GCF_900545205.1 uncultured Veillonella sp.
AGACATAGAAGCGCCAAAGACAACACCGCCCCTCCGAATTATTTCTTCAGCAATACGCTAAATGCAGTGAAAATACACGCCACAGCCATTTGACGCGCACTTCGCCACGATATGGCGAGCGTCCGTTGATTTCGATGCTATATGTGATTGGTGTCAGTAGGATAATCAAGATGAGTGCTGCAATGATGGCCACAATAACGAGGGCCACAATAGCCACTGTACTCAACCACATCACCTCCTTAGGTGTACCTATGATTAGTTTTCAATACCTTTTCGAGCCATAACGCCTTGAAGGTAGTAATGTTTGACCTCTTTCATTTCCGTTACAAGGTCTGCCTCATCGATTAATTCTTGAGGAGCCCCACGGCCCGTAAATACGAGTTCCGTTTCTGGATGACGAGCATCGAGCAAAGCCTTTGTTTTATCCCATGTAATGAGTTCAAAGAAGAGTGCCATGTTGTATTCATCAAGAACCACGAGATCGTATTCACCACTGCTGATAGCAGCTAGTGCACGTTCGTAGCCTTTTTCGATGAGCGCTACATAGTCCTTTGGCGGATTGCCAGATTCAAAGACAACCACTTCATCGCCCCATTTAGCGAGTTCATCCTTGCTCTTCATCCCTTCTTTTATGATAAAGAATGGCTTGCCCACGGTTTCTAAGGTTAAATTCTTTAAGGTAGGTAAAATAGTATGTTCACTATATACTTTAGATTTCATAAATTGCAAAAAGAGGACTTTCTTGCCAGCGCCGATGGCACGGATGGCTAGACCAATAGCAGCGGTCGTTTTGCCCTTGCCTTCGCCGGTATAAACTTGTACATAGGCCTTCATAGATATACCTCCGTTCATATACTTTTATTTTACAATATATATATACAAAAGAAAAGAAAAAGAACTTGCTATTAGTGCATTTGCACGCATAACAAGTTCTTTTTCCTATGAATTATGTTTTATGTTACATATATTCTGTTTTATATTATGTTTCTAGTTGCTAATTGGCAAGAAGATCATAGGGTCTGTAGGAGATCCATTGAGGCGTACCTCATAGTGAACGTGGGCGCCTGTACTTTTACCAGTACTACCCATCAAGGCAATTGTTTGACCTTGTTTTACGCTCATCCCTACGGTTACCAATACAGCACTATTATGGCCATACCGTGTTACGAAGCCATTCCCATGGTCAATCTCAACAAGGTTACCGTAGCCGCCCTCTGTATAACCCGCAAAGGTTACAACGCCAGCAGCGGTAGCCACGATTTGTGTACCATAGTCATCCGCAATATCTACCCCTTCATGGAATGCACCGATTGCGCCTGTTACAGGGTCCACACGGCTACCAAATGGAGACGTAATAACGCCCTTGCTAGGCCAGATACTTGGCGTTGTGTTATTCGTAACACCACCAGAGCCAGCAGAGAAGTTAATGGATTGCATAGCCATAAGGTCTTGCGCACCACCATCGCGAAGGATATTACGCATTGTATAGAAGCTAACTAGCAGTTTTTGTGCGTCCTTGTCCATTTTTGATAGACGCGCTGATAATTGTGCCGCCGTCAGCGTCTTTACTTCGCTTTCATCAGCGGCTGGCTGCTTTGGGTCGCTACCGTCCCCGCCACCTTGAGATGGTGTGCCAGATTCAGCGCCCTTAAGCATTTGCTTATTCTCTTCGCTAATTTGATTTAAGTTTTGAATTTTCTTATCTAAAACATCTGTCTTTTGTTGTAACAATTTTAGCTGTTCAGATTGTAATTGTGTCTGTTGACGTAATTGCACAACCTCAGCTTGGCGCACGATGCCCCAAATGCCGAGAACCAATGCGGCGATAATTATAATAGAGCTTACAATAGCTGCAACCTTCGCTTGCTTGGTTGTTAATGTCAATATGCAGTTGTCACCATTTCTTTCAACTTTATTTGAAATAAATGCCGGTACTTTCAATACAAACCTTCCTTATTTAGAAACGATGGCGCTCGTTAACGCTTCCTCATTGGTGCGCTCGCCCAACGCTTCGTTCAAACTCTCTAATTCTTCTTGTGAAAGACTTACGAGACTTTTACCTTTCACAATGGGTTTACTAAAAATACGGGATTCGCTACGACCATAAATACTAGAGATACAGATACCGTTATTGTTGCCATCAAGTAATGTAAGTGCAAAAGACAAATCATTACCGATATTTTCAAAGGCATTATATTTGACAAAGCCAATTTTTTGTATCGTATTGCTTTGAATATTGCGGATCGCCGCTTGTTCGGTCATCATAGTCTCAAGACCCTTAGCAGCATCGCGAATTTCGCTAACCTCTACAGATAATTTACGTTCTAGGCTCGCACCATTGTCCCCTTGCATAAAGAAATCGTATTTCTTTTTAAGACTCCCTAAGCGAATGTGCAAGATGACACAATACACTAACAACGCTATAACAAGAACGATGGTTGCCATGCCAATCCACGGTTGAATCGATTCGAACATGTATATTCCTTCCTATACAATCATTCAAACTCCAACACTTAATTATACCATTCTTATTGTGAAAGTTAAATGACTGTATACAATTTAATTTAATATATTTAATGTATCTAATATAGATAAGCGATATCTATATAACAATTCATATAACAAGCATGTAAGGTTATATCTACATATATGTGTTAGATACACATTACAATACTTTATTAGCCCTCTAATTCGTCAACAAATGGGCTTATCGCTCGTTCTAGTATACCATGTAGAGCGGCTATGAGTACACCGTAATTTACGATTGGTGTGCCTTGTACAACGGCACATTCAATGCGTCGTAATACTTCGCGGCGTGTAAGCATACAAGCACCACAGTGGATGATTAAATCATACTGAGATACGTCTTTTGGGAAGGCTCCCCCACTCGTAAATTCTAGCTGTAAATCCCTATGCCCTTGCTTCTTAAGAAGATTAGGAATTTTTACAGTCCCAATATCATCACATTGACGACGATGTGTACAGCCTTCGCTGATGAGCACTCTAGAACCTGGTTTCAAATTCTTAATCGCCTTTACACCAGCTACTAAGTCCTGTAATTTTCCTTTAAAGCGTGCCATCAAGATGGAAAAGGACGTCAACGGAATTGTACTAGGTGTTAACTCATCAACCCGATCAAAGGCTTGAGAGTCACAGATAACCATCTTAGGCGGATTCTTAAGAGAATTAATCATGGATGGTAACTCTTCTGTTTGACACACGAGTGCTAAGCCTTTGTAATCAAGAATTTCTCGAATCGTTTGTACCTGTGGCAAGATGAGGCGCCCTTTTGGAGCTGCACTATCGATAGGACACACGAGGATGATTGTATCCCCTTCTTCTACTAAACCTTGTAATAGAGTTTGATCCCCTTCTACATCAAGTGGTGTTAATCCGCCCAGAAGATCGAGTAACTCTAAACGTTTAACCTTAGATGTAAAATCAGCAGAACCAATGACAGTAGCTAATTCAGATAATCCCTTATGAGTTTCTACATAAGTAGATGCATCTGTTTTATTTTCTATGATCTTTTCTTTATCATTTTCTTTGTCAATTTCTGCATTGATTTCATTTATAAATAATGCAATAGGCACATTATTTTGTTTTAATAGGCCTAACCAATGCATATCATCAGTAGTTGGTTCTTCATCGGTACGAAGTACATAAACAGCGAGGTTAATCTTCTTCACAACCTCTTCTGTTTTCTCCATCCGCAACGTACCTAATTCAGTTGTATCGTCTATACCAGCTGTATCGGTAATCACTACAGGTCCTAGTGGTAAAATCTCCATAGATTTGCTCACAGGGTCTGTCGTTGTCCCTGCTACTTCAGATACGAGGGATACAGGCTGATCTGTTAACATATTAATCAATGTAGACTTACCAGCATTACAACGGCCAAAAAAGCCAATATGCACGCGGTTTGCTTTAGGTGTTTGTTCCATAGTCTATCCTTGTTACTTAACATAACAGTAAAAGCGCAGTCCGTAGACTACGCTTTCACCGTGGATTGTAAATTGTATTTACATTATACAGAATTATGTTCGATTTGTCATTACTAAATTTACATAATTCGATATCAGATTTAGTATACCAATTATGTTATTTACTTACATATCCACTATATATAGTAATTACATAGTAATAATGAGTATACAGTTATACACTGCTATTGCTATTGCTATTGCTATTGCTATTGCTATTGCTAAGCAATTATACTCTAAATTCTACAGTTTCAGTATCATCTGTATGGTCTTGACCATCCATATAAGCAATGAGTCTTTCTAGTTCTGCTTCAGAGGAGAAGGCAATTTCAATCTTACCTTGTACCTTTTTACCAGCGCGGAACTTAATATTTACAGGAGATCCTAAGCTTAGTTTTAAACGATCCATAAGAGCACGTACTTCTGCAGTACTTTGCGGCTTAGCAGTCTTTGCCTTTGGTGTTTTATTTTGCATAGACTTAACAAGAGCCTCTGCTTGACGGGCACTTAATTCGCCCTCTTTAATGCGTTCAGCAGCTTCCATTTGTTGAGCTGCACTACGCAATGCCAACAATGGACGAGCTTGACCTACTGTTAAGTCACCTTCTATAAGATCTTTTTGTACAGAATCACATAATTTCAATAAACGAACCATGTTCGCAATATAAGAACGGCTGCGACCTAAACGAGCAGAAATCATTTCTTGCGTTTGTTTGTAAGTATCCATTAAACCTTGGTATGCCAAAGCTTCTTCAATTGGATCTAAGCCTTCACGTTGCAGATTTTCAACGAGGGCTACCTCTGTCATTTCTTCTGTATTATACTTCTTTACAATAACTGGTACAGTCTCTAAACCTGCAATAATAGCCGCACGGTAACGACGTTCACCAGCTACGATTTGGTATTTATTCTTTTGTTTACGTACTACAATCGGTTGAAAAATACCAAGATTTTTAATAGATTCAGCTAATGTAGCTAAACTATCTTCATCAAAGCTTTTACGAGGTTGATCTGCATTTGGAACTAATTCGGAAATTGGTAGTTCGTGAATCTCCTTTTCAGGTAACACAGATTCTACAGTATCTACCTTCATTAAGTTTCCAAGACCCTTCCCCAAGCCAGATGATTTACTTTTCTTACTTTTAACTTCTCTAGGCATAACTAACCTCTCTCACCTTACATATAGTGACTATATCAATTTTTAACACTCAATTATTTAATAGCCAATGTAATAATTCTGCTAATCTCAGACATTTGTTTAACTAAACACTTAGCCATTTAGTTCTTTCATCTATATATTAATCCGATTATTTATCTTTTGAAGCTTTGATTACTTCTTTAGCTAATTTAGTATATACATCAGCGCC
>NZ_UQYC01000099.1 GCF_900545205.1 uncultured Veillonella sp.
CGACTCTTTGAAAACTCTATTTTAGAGGTTAATAAAGGCATTATCGAGGCTGCACAATCGATGGGGGCATCCCATTTTGAAGTGATTTGGCATTTCCTTTTACCAGAGGCAAAGGGTTCACTTATCTTATCTATTACGACCGGTACTATTGGTCTAATCGGTGCTACTGCTATGGCTGGTGCTATTGGTGCAGGTGGTGTAGGTGATTTGGCTCTCACCTATGGTTATGAACGGTTGAATTTCCCATTGATGCTATTTACCGTTGTTATTTTAATTATTTTCGTTCAAATTATTCAAACAATAGGTAACTACTTTGCACGTCGTGCGCGTCGTTCCTGATTTGATGACATAGATTTTGGTTATATTGATTGTGAAAGTATAGGAGGATGTACTATGAAATTTAAGAAACTTCTTGCCCTTGGTGCGGCATTAGTATTTAGCGTAGCTTTTATCGCAGGCTGCGGCTCAAACAATAGCGATAATGGTGCTAAAAAAGAATTATCCTATAGTAAGTCTCAAGGTCCTTACTCTGAATTATTTGAAAAAGGTGTTAAACCAATTTTGGAAAAACAAGGCTATACCTTTAAAGGTGTAGATATGTCTGACTTGGTACAAGCGGACCAAGTGTTGAGCGATGGTGAAGTAGATTTCAACGTTGAACAACATACAGCATACATGAAAAACTTTAACGAAAAACAAAATGGTCATCTTGTAGCGTTGACTCCAATTCCAACTGTACCAGCGGGTATCTTTAGCGGTTCCAAAACATCTTTAGACCAAGTGGCAGATGGTGATACTATTGCAGTACCAAATGATGCATCTAACATGGCTCGTGCCTATGCGTTGTTGCAAAAAATCGGTTGGATTAAACTTGATCCTAACAAAGATTTAGCGACAGTAACACAAGCAGATATTATTGAAAATCCTAAACATCTTAAATTTACAGAAATGAAATCCCTTACAATTCCTTCTGTACGTACTGATTTTGACTATATTGTTATTACTGGTGCTATCATCTATAATGCAAAAATTGATCCTAAAACTGCATTAGCAAATGAAGATGTATTACCACAATGGTTGTTACAAGTAGTAGTTAACGAGAAAAATAAAGATGCACAATGGGCAAAAGACATTGTAGCAGCTTACCACTCTCAAGAATTCAAAGACTACATGGAAAAAAATAACAACGGCCTATGGTTCGTACCAAAAGGTGAATAGAATTTAGGAAACGTGCTATGTATGAGCACAAATAAAAGAACCACTGATAAGTTGTAGCTTATCAGTGGTTCTTTTGTTGTTTGTGGAGCAATCTGAAGACAAAATCACGCCTAATTTTAAATAGCGAGTAATCTCTTTGTTCTATAGGGTCATACCTGCTGCATAGTTTTCATAGAGTTCTTTATAGTGACCACCACGTTCGATCAGTTCGTGATGTGTCCCTTGTTCTACAATGGTACCGTTTTCTACTACGAGTAGGAAGTCCGCATTTTTTATTGTAGACAAGCGATGGGCGATGACGATACTTGTACGTCCCTTAAGGAGGGTATTCATAGCTTTTTGAACCTCTACCTCGGTCCGCGTATCTACGTTAGCCGTCGCTTCGTCTAGGATGAGAATAGTTGGATCCGCCAAGAAGGCACGAGCGATGGTGATTAATTGCCGTTGGCCTTGTGATAGGTCATCGCCACCTCGTTTGAGAACTGTATCATATCCATCTGGTAAGGTGCGAATGAAATGATCTGCCATAGCGAGTTTGGCAACATATTCAATCTCTTCACGACTAGCATTTGGTTTGCCGTAGCCAATATTATCGGCGATAGTGCCCGTGAAAATCCAAGCATCTTGTAATACCATACCTACCGTATTGTGTAAGCTTTCACGAGACACATCGCGAATATCGATACCGTCGATGGTGATGCGGCCATTTATAATGTCATAGAAGCGCATGATAAGGTTTACCAAGGTAGATTTACCAGCACCTGTAGGACCTACGATGGCCACCATGGAGCCACCAGGGATGTGGATGTTGATATCCTTCATAAACACATTGGACGGCGTATAGCCAAAATCAACATGCTCAAAATCGATTGTGCCTGGATGTGTTGTTGTATCACCCAATGTTTTATTTCCCTTATCGATTTCGGATGGGGTATCAACGACTTCGTAAATACGGCCCAAGGCTGCAGAAGTTTCTTGGAATTTGGTGAGGATATAGGAACTGCGAGATAGAGGGTCCGAAACTTGACCTACATAGAGGAAGAAGGCTTGGATATCACCGATGGAAATAGAACCTCGTAACACCATGAGACCCCCTTGAATTGCAACAAGGCAATAGGTGATTTGATTTAAAAACTTAACGAGTGGTTCTACGAGCTGACTGGTGAAAGCCGCGCTTCTCATACTTTTAAATAGATTGTCGTTCAGAATATTTACTTGGTTAGTCGTAGTTTCTTCAAGACCAAAGGTTTGGATAATCGGTTTTCCTACTACAATTTCCTCTATGCCACTGTTGAAAGCTCCTAAGGCACTTTGGTTTTTGAGATAGACCCGACGAGCCCGTTTAGAGAGCCATGTTAAACATAGGATACCAATACAAATAATGGCGATGATAGAGATGCCTAGCATAGGGCTGATCCAAATCATCATAGCCGTGGCACCTATAATGCCGATAATGGCAGATACAAGGCCAGGTACGCCTTCACCTATGGTTTCTGCAACAGCATCTAAGTCAGAGGTGAGGCGGCTTAGCAAATCCCCACGTTGGTGATCGTGAAAGTACTCGATAGGTAGTGAGTATAAATGAGTACTCATGCGTGTGCGTAAAGCGAGTACTGTTTTTGAACCGATAGAGGCCATCATGTATTCGCCAAAGTAGGTGAATAAGGCGTGACCCCCATAAATGGCAATAAGCCATAGGATGATTGTATCAATGGAGGCGAAAATTGTATTAATGTCTTGGTCTGTTTGTAAGCCACTAACAATAGCATCTACGACCTTGCCAAGTAATACTGGCGCTGATACCTCAAACATAGCTGCTGTAATAAGCTCTAAGATGAGTAGTGCTAGCCAACCCCATTGGCTTTTAGACTCCATCAGGAAGCGGTGTAATGGGCTCATTCTGTCACCTCCTGAGATGCTAGAATTTGTTTATATACTGTAGAGGTTGCAGCTAATTCATCATGCGTACCATACCCTGCTACTTGACCTCGATTGATGATTAAGATATGGTCTGCTTTTTTAGCAGCACTTACTTTTTGCTCTACGGAGATGAGAGCAGGACGGTTATCCTTTTGTAATTCCTCGTGCAATGCTGTACGAACTGCACGTTCTGTGGTGCCGTCTAGCGCGGAGAAGCTATCGTCGAATATAAATAAATCTGGTTTGCGCACAAGAGCTCTAGCCATGGCTAGGCGTTGACGCTGGCCTCCCGATAGATTAGTACCACCTTGAGCAACCATATATTGGTAACCACCTTCAAGGCGATTAATAAATTCGTCTGCTCTTGAGAGACGGCACGCATTTTCTACATCTTGAGTGGTAATTTCTTGACTTGGTGCTGCACCATATCACACATTCATCTCTACAGTGCCAGTGAATAAGTAAGCTCGTTGTGGCACATAGCCGATGCGGACACGCAAGTCATCCACATTCCATTCATAGATGGATTTACCTTCAAATAAAATATCTCCAGACTCGATGGAGAAGAGGCGAGGGATAAGGTTGGTGATTGTACTTTTACCAGATCCAATATCGCCCATAATAGCTAAGGTTTCGCCGTGATGTACGGTAAAGGAGATATTCTCTAGCGCAGAAGACTCCGCATTATCGTAACGGAACGTAACGTTGCGGAACTCTAAAAGTGGTATATCATCAGTTGCAGTTGGATTTTCCATAGTATTTTTGTTCTCCTCTTGGCAAGTGTCATGCCTTGCAGATGGAGAAGTTGAAGTGGTAATACTGTCATTATATGGTTCAGGGAATGTATCTGTGTTTTCATGTTCTAACAACTCTCGAATACGGGTGTAGCATACGATGGCTTCTGGAATGTCGATGATGACGAAAATGGCCATGAGCATGCTTAAGAGAATCAGGTTAGCGTACTCGATAACGGCAATGATGTCACCTACTTGTAGAGAACCTAGACTGACGTTATAGCCACCGACCCAAAGAATGGCAACGGTACTCATATTAAATAGAATTAATATGGTCGGTAAACCGATGGCAAAGGTTTGGCGCAACCGCTTATTGAGTTGGGCCGTTTCTGTAAAAATACTAATTTCTTTTTCGTTTTCATAGGTTCTTCTGTTGAAAGCTCGAATCACTGGCATACCAACGATATGATCTCGAACTAGATCTGTAATATCATCTAATTTGAGTTGCATCGCCTTAATCAGTGGTAAGGCACGGCTTTCAATAAAGATAATAGTAAGTATCATACAAGCCATAACGGCGAGGATGACAAGGCCTAATTGCCAGCTTTTATAGAAGGTGAGCCCGAGGCCGACACAAATCATGAGGGGCATAGGGAGAATCATATTTAATCCTTCACCGAGAACGGATTGAATTTTCTCTACATCTCGGCTTGTGCGCATCAATATGGTGCCAGTACCGAAGTGTGTGAAGTCTCGAAGGGAGAAGTATTGTAAGGCTTTTACCAAATCATTGCGTAGTTCCTTGCCCATAGAGGCAGAAATGTGAGCACTCATAGCAACACCTAAGATTGCGGATAATACTGTTAATAGTGCCACAACAAGCATGTTTATGCTAGAGCTAGTGATCATTTCTAAATCGCCACGGAGTACGCCATCATTGATGATAAAGGCCGTTAGCGTTGGTATATATAATGTACCTGCCACAGTGAGTAACGAAAGGATCGATACGATGATGGTAGGAAACCATAATGGTTTTATGTAATGTATAAATGGTTTCATTTAAATCCTTTTAGTAAATTGCATTAAATTAATAATTTTCGATATTTATATTATATTGCATAAAATTAAAAACGACTAGTTTAATAAAACCTATTATAAAAAGTTTAGTATCTATTAATAACTGTTATGTTTTATGTTATGTACTGATATTAAAAATTTTGATATACTAGACAAGCATTTTTTTTGCAATTTTTGTTTTGAAGTAGTAAGGAGAGTTTCTAATGAAGTTGAATTGGAAATTATTCGCACCGCTTGTAGTAGCTATTCTTGTATGGCTCATCGGTGCTCCTGAAGG
>NZ_UQYC01000100.1 GCF_900545205.1 uncultured Veillonella sp.
AGTCATTGCAAGAGAGATTTTAGATTCCCGCGGTAATCCAACAGTTGAAGTTGAAGTATGTTTAGAAGATGGTACTATTGCTACAGCAGCAGTTCCATCTGGTGCTTCCACAGGAAAATTTGAAGCTGTAGAATTACGTGATGGTGATAAATCTCGTTACTCCGGTAAAGGTGTATTAACAGCTATCGACAATGTAAATGCTAAAATTGGTCCTGCCATTATTGGTTATGATGCGACTGAACAAGTAGCAATCGATAACTTGATGTTGAAATTAGATGGTACAGACAATAAATCTAACCTTGGTGCTAATGCAATTCTTGGTGTGTCCATGGCTGTAGCTCGTGCGGCGGCTGAATCTTTAGATTTGCCATTATTTGCATACCTTGGCGGTTTCAACGCAAAAGAATTACCAGTTCCTATGATGAACATCTTGAATGGTGGCGCTCATGCGGATAATAACGTAGATATCCAAGAATTCATGATTATGCCTGTAGGCGCTACTTCCTTCGCAGAAGCTCTTCGCAGCTGTGCAGAAGTATATCATACATTGAAATCTGTACTTCATGATAAAGGTCTTAGCACTGCCGTAGGTGATGAAGGTGGTTTTGCTCCAAACTTGGCATCTAACGAAGAAGCATTAGAAGTAATTTGTGAAGCTATTAAAGCTGCTGGTTATGAACCTGGTAAAGACTTCAAATTAGCTCTTGATTCTGCATCTTCTGAATTCTATGAAGATGGTAAATACAATCTAGCTGGTGAAGGCAAAGTTAAAACAGCCGCTGAAATGGTAGATTTCTATGAGTACTTAGTAGGTAAATATCCAATCGTATCCATCGAAGATGGTCTTGCTGAAGAAGATTGGGATGGCTGGAAATTATTGACAGAACGCCTTGGCGATCGCGTACAACTTGTTGGTGATGATTTATTCGTAACTAATACAAAACGTTTAGCTCGTGGTATTGAGCTTGGTGTAGGTAACTCTATTCTTGTAAAAGTTAACCAAATCGGTACTTTAACAGAAGCATTCGATGCTATGGAGCTTGCTAAACGCGCTGGCTATACATGTGTAGTATCTCACCGTTCTGGTGAAACAGAAGATACATTTATTGCTGATATTGCTGTAGCTGTAAATGCTGGTCAAATTAAGACTGGTGCACCTGCTCGTTCTGAACGTGTAGCAAAATATAACCAATTGCTTCGCATTGAAGAAATGTTATACGAAACAGCTCAATATAAAGGTAATGACGTTTTCTATAACTTAAAATAAGTTACGTTATATCTAATAATCCAATAAGGGCGCCCTTCGGGGCGCCTTTTTTGTATGCCTAAAATAAAAAAGTTTTCGCTTCGTGGATTTTCAAAAATAAAAGAGGAATTAAAGATGTGATGTCGAACCATATAACGCCATACGCTAGTGTGAGGTAAAAACATACCGCAAGGTATAGGAGGTGACCATGTATGTAGATGTAACATTAGACGATATTATTCTGTATGCATTAGAGCATCATGTCAGCGATATTCACTTTGATCCAACTAAAAGTGGTGTACAAATTAGATTACGACAAGATGGATTGTTACAAACGCATATGATTGTATCAAATGAAGAGGCAGAACTTATTATTAACCGTATCAAGGTATGTAGTACGTTAGATATTAGTGAAAAGAGATTGCCTCAAGATGGTCGTTGGGCATGGAGTCATAAGGACAGATCTGTAACAATGCGCGTATCCACATTGCCTAGTCTATATGGTGAGACATTAGTCTGTCGGCTCATGGGTAATGAAGGAAGTCATAAAGATCTAAAAGCGTTAGGTATGCGTGCAGATATTTTTGATCATATTGAACAGCTATTAAAACGTCCTTATGGATTGTTACTTATCTGTGGACCTACGGGAAGCGGCAAGACTGCTACCTTATATGCGATGCTCCGCATGTTGAATTTAGAAGAAACAAAGCTTATTTGCCTTGAGGATCCTGTAGAGGCAGAAATTAAAGGAGCCATTCAAATTGGTATTAACGAAAAAATCGGCTTTACCTTTGCAAAAGGGTTAAGGTCTGTGCTGCGGCAAGATCCAGATACGATTATGATTGGTGAGATTCGTGATAAGGAGACGGCGGAGCTGGCTGTTAAATCAGCATTAACCGGACATCGCGTATTATCCACCATTCATACCAATACAGCTACAGGCGTTGTAACGCGGCTCATGGATATGGGGGTAGAACCATATTTAATACGGGCTACCTTGATGGGTGCTATTGCACAGCGTCTAGTCAGAAAATTTGATGGTACATCGTATCACGGGCGGACGGCTCTGTTTGAATATTTAGAGATACCTGCGAATTCGGCTCAGTGGGATCAATTAGAGGCACATGTATTACTGTCCTTAGAAGATTCTGCCCGTGAAGCCGTAGCTCAACATGTTACATCTATAGAGGAGGTGCATCGTTGTGGACTCATGCTGTAATAGTGAAAGTTTAGAAACCATTGTTGAAGAGGCTATACACTTATCATCAACAGATATTCATCTACAATGTGGCGAGCCTATCTATTTGAGACATGGTGATGGATTAAAGGCTACTCGATTTGTATGTACGACTACATTGATTGAAGATATTTTACGACGTTGTGGTATAGCATCGTATGAATGGCAATCTCTTGATGAGGCTTGTTCCTGTTGTGGTGTACGCATTCGTGTTCATCTGTATCGAGCTAATCAAACTGTATGTGGCACATTGCGTTTATTGTGTCATCAACAACTTAAACTAGATGATAATAGTGAAGGCCAACTGCTACAAAAATTATGTGAATCTCATGATGGTTTATTGCTCGTTTGTGGGCCTACAGGCAGTGGTAAAAGTTTTACCTTAGCTTGCTGTATTGATTATATAAATCAAACGATGGAGCGCCATATCATCACGTTAGAAGACCCTATCGAATTTGAGTTTAAACCTAAGAAATCGTTAATTCATCAACGCCAATTAGGTGCAGATATTAAGTCTATGTCTGACGGTATTCGGGATGCATTGCGTGAGGATCCAGATGTCATTATGGTAGGAGAACTCCGAGATCGAGAAACCTTAGAGGCTGCTCTTCATGCAGCCGAAACAGGTCATCTTGTGATGGCAACCATGCATACACAGCGGGCTGTAATGGCTGTTCACCGCATGATTTCATTATTCCCTGGAGAACAACAAGAGGAGGTGCGTAGTCAAATATCACAAGTACTACGTGCAGTTATATGTCAACGGCTCCTTAGATGGAATAAAAAGTTCATTACCATCCGTGATATTTTGCTAAACACGCATGCGGTAGCGAATTTGATACGTACTCGTAAGGAACCACAAATCATTTCTATTCAAGAAACACAACTACCTATGAAAACACTAGAGATGGCCGTACGAGATGCGAAGGTACAATATGGCTCTCAGCAACAACTACATACATTATTAGATCAACAATTATCGTAGGTGAAGGTATGGAGGCTTATGAATATGTCGTAAAAGATAAGAATAATGAAACGATCAAAGGTTTAATATGGGCGGATTCAGAACAGGAGGTCGGTACACGGTTAAAGCGAGATGGATATAAGATTTATAAAATTACTTTACAAGTAAATAAGAAGAAACATAAGTGGAATCATGCCATGGTAGTAGATGTAACCTACCAATTAGGACTACTCATCGAATCTGGCGTACCTTTACGACGAGCATTACAGTTACTATGTCAAGGGAAAATAGGCCTTTTGTATACAGCCTTATATGAATCGATTGAGCGTGGTCAAACGTTGTCTCAAGCATTGCGAAGTGAAGGTTGTCCTGCCATTGCACTGGCTTTACTAGAAAGTGGAGAGGCTGCAGGTACATTAGGAGAAAGCTTGCAATATATATCACGTCACTATGATTGGGAGCGACAGGTACGGCAAAAGGTTATCAGTGCTATTTCCTATCCATTATTTTTACTTGTATTAATGAATATCTTTTTTCTTGTTACCATCTTGTTTATCGTTCCATCCTTTGAAAAGGTTTTTACTACCATGCATATTACATTACCAGTGATGACGCGAGCCCTCTTTGCATTAGGACAAGGGCTAAAGAATCATCCCATAGTGGTTGTTATTCTGCATTGTGTAGGCCTAGGGGCTATGGTCTTTGCATATCATCAACATAGTATAAAACGCAAAGTACATCGTTGGCTTTGGCAGTTGGCTCACCGATACCAATGGATGACCTGCATTTACTATACAAGTATGTTAAAAGTTTGGGCGCTTTTGTTAGATTCTGGAATTTCTATTATTCACACTATGAATATTACAAGACCTTTATGGGGCAATATATATGGTGCCGAATGTAGTGAAAAGGTAGAGGCAAAATTATTATCAGGCCATTCTTTTGAAGAGAGTCTGAGAACGGAGAATATTGGAAATTCCTTTATATGGCAAATGATCTCTATTGGAGAAGAAAGTGGAGAACTCGTAAAGATGTTAGAACATTGTGGACATTATTATGAATCTATACTTTCAAAATATATTGCCCGTCTTGAGAGACTATTAGAACCAATTTTACTGACCTTGATGGGAATCGGTGTAGCCGTTTTGGTTGTGTCTGTTATGTATCCGTTGTTTACGTCTATTGCTAAATTGGGAGGGTAGTAGGCATTGTTATCAAGCTATTTTACAGAATTAATAATGATAAAAGGAGGATATTATGAGTTCTGTTATGCATTTAGTTCATGGATTAAATCATCGATTAGAAATATGTAGTCAATGGATTGTAGAACATCTACATATTAATAATGTTCGAGAAAATCTCAAGAAGTCGAGAAAAGGTGGATTTACTCTCGTTGAATTAATGGTTGTCGTGGCAGTTATTGCCATATTAGCGGCCATTGCGATGCCACAATTTTTATCTGCTGCCGATCGAGCACGAACTGCGAAGGAAACAGCAGATATTCAAATTATAAAAAATGCAACGCAGCTCTATATGATCGTTAAGATTGTAAGTTTAAAGAAGTACTTATTTACTGTACCTTTTAACGGTTGAATATCCAATTCGTCAAAAATCGTCAAAAATTTTATTTAAAAATATTAGCAACTGCATTTGATGCTGCTGCTT
>NZ_UQYC01000101.1 GCF_900545205.1 uncultured Veillonella sp.
ACTACGGGCTTATAGCCCGTGAGCAAACCACCCGTTTTACGGGTGGTTCTGATTTTGCTTAAATTTATCTAGATAAACTAAGCTCTGCTCGTTTTTTAAATCTCAATCTAAATATATAAGACAAAGTTAAGCTACTTATTTGATGTATTGCGGTGTATATGTATAGTCCGTATGGCCTAAACGTTTTGCTTTATTATAGAAACATAAGGCTTGTATATCTGTCGCTAGCGTATCGATGTGATGCATAGTTTGTCCAAGATTATTAAGTTGAGTAGGTGCTTTAGCCCATTTCTGAATGACTGGAATATCATGTTCAGTTCGAAGCCATTGACGACCTCTATCATTAAAGGCTAGTAATCTAGCGTATTGAGGGCCTTCATCCATAGCGCTGTTCATCAAGTCTTTTGTAATTCCTAAGGTGAGGTATGTACCCATTCGTTGTAATCGTGCATAAGTATAGCGTTTCGATTTTATTTGATTGATAGCAGCATCCCATGTTGGTTGTTGTGCTGCTTTCAACCACAAGTGTTCAATACCTTCTGTGAAGTCAACAAAACGTTCTAATTCATTTGTTGTTATGCGACGACTCAACATATGGACCATATTATGATATCCACTGTAATCGACATAGTGACCGCTTGTAATTTTATGGTTCATATCATCTATAATTGGTGTTGGAGTAGCATCTTGAAGCTTTGAACATATATCTAAGGAGTTAGCAGTTGTGATGAGTTGTCGTAATGCCGTACCTGATGGTAACTCTTGATCGATATTTTGATTATGGTGATCAGAGGTACGTTGAATGGGAATATACTCTAAAGTTGGATGATATTTTAATCCAGCTCGTATATATTCTAGCCCTAATAAGGCATTAGGTGTGCTAAGCATTTCAGAGCTCAAGGCTTTACGGAAGGCCGTTCCATAGGACATTCCTTCATTTAAATAATTTCGTAACTCATTTTGGGTACTTTCACAATCCATACGTTTGGCTATATCTATGAGCGTATTTAGATCAGTAGTTTCAGAACCAAAGGAGAGGGTATCGATAGAGAGTGCTTTCACCATACGGATGGCACCAGTTCCAAATAGTTGCGCGCTGCCTAAGGAATAGAGTGTAGGGAGTTCGATAACAACATCTGCACCGCCAAGAATGGCCCAACGAGCACGATCAAACTTTGAGAATAGGGCCGGCTCACCACGTTGTACAAAGGAGCCACTCATAATACAGATGCGCAATGCATCAGGTGATTTTGAAGCTAATGTATGTAGTTGGTGTGCATGTCCATTGTGAAATGGATTGTATTCGCAAATAATACCGGTGGTTTTCATAGTGACTCCTTTCATTATTGTTAGTGTAACAAAGCATAGAAGCACTGTAAATAAATTTTGAACTGAAGCGTAGAGATAGTAAAAAATAGAGGTAAAAATGTATGTAAAACTAAAGTTTTTTGTAGATTTTATTTGTTCTATAGGCTATAATTAACTGTAAATGCTGAATTGATGTGAGGTATATGATGAAACAAAATTGGAAACGTACATTACAAGGGGCTCTGCTCGGTGCTGCGCTACTAGCAATGGCGGGATGTGGCTCTACAAATGTAATGGATACATATAGTTTTGGCCATCAAGTTATCCGTGCTGGTCAATCTGAAATTACCATTGCTTTGCCTTATGAAATGGGTAAAAGTACAAAAAATATGTCGGATGATGGGTATCCAATTGATATTTATGGTTCTGTTACAGATCATATGGTAATTGAGGTTGAAGCTTTGCGTGCTGGTGAAAATAAACCTTTACCAACGGTAGATGAGTATGTTAACCGCAGCAAATCTGAGTTTACTAAAATTGGCGGCACCATCAAGGAAGAGTCTGTAGCATTAGATGGCGCATCTGCTAAAAAGCTTGATGTGACCTATACAACTCAAGGGCAAACATTTAGATTTTCTCAATACGTATTCTTAGATCATGGCGTATTGTGGAATATAGTCTACCAATATCCTGAAAAGGATCAGGTAGGTGCTGATATCAGCAAAGAAATTCAAAACAAGATTCAAGTTACACAACAGAAAGAGGGTTAATCGATGAACGTATTAGTAGTTAACTGCGGTAGTTCTTCCTTGAAGTATCAATTACTTGATATGACAACTGAAACAGAATTGGCAAAAGGTCTTTTTGAGAAGATTGGTGATCAAGATGCTATCTTCACTCATAAACGTCCTAACGCTGACAAATTAGAACGCGTTGAACCAATTTTGAACCATAAAGAAGCTCTTCGCATTTTGCTTGATATTTTAGTTGATGCTGAATATGGTGTAATTAAGTCCATGGACGAAATCGACGCTGTTGGTCACCGTGTAGTACATGGCGGTGAAAAATTCGCTGACTCCGTATTGATCACTCCAGCTGTTATGGAAGCATTAGAAGAATGCTGTGCATTGGCTCCATTGCATAACCCACCAAACATCCAAGGTATTGAAGCTTGCCAAGCTATCATGCCAAACGTACCACAAGTAGCTGTATTCGATACTGCATTCCACCAAACAATGCCTAAAGAAGCTTACATGTATGCGCTTCCTTACGAATACTATGAAGACTATGGTATCCGTCGTTATGGTTTCCATGGTACATCCCATAAATATGTGGCACAACGTTGCGCTGAATTGATGGGTAAACACATGTCTGATCTTCGTATCATCACATGTCACTTGGGTAATGGTTCTTCCGTATCCGCTATTAAAGGTGGTCGTTCCATCGATACTACAATGGGCTTCACTCCATTATCCGGTTTGATCATGGGTACTCGTACTGGTGATATTGACCCAGCTATCGTTCCATTCTTGATGAATAAAACTGGCATGAACTACGAAGAAGTAGACACTGTAATGAACAAAAAATCCGGTGTACTTGGTATTTCTGGCGTGTCCAATGACTTCCGCGTTATCGAAGAAGCAGCAGCTAATGGTAACAAACGTGCTCAATTAGCATTGAACATGTTCCATTACAAAGTTCGCCGTGTAATTGGTGCATTCGCAGCAGTTATGGGTGGCGTTGATGCTATCGTATTCACAGCTGGTATCGGTGAAAATGGTATCGGTAACCGTGACGCAATCTGCAATGGTTTAGAATACTTGGGTACTCGCATTGACTCTGAACGCAATAACATCCGCGGTAAAGAACAAGAAATCAGTGCTGAAGGCTCCAAAGTTAAAATCTTCGTAATCCCTACAAACGAAGAAATCATGATTGCTCGCGATACTCAACGTATTACAGCATCCTTAAAATAATAATATAGTTCGTATCTGAACTAGGTGACTAATAGAGTCATAAAACCCCGTCTATATCTTATGTATAGACGGGGTTTTTGTAGTTTTTATACCTAGAATACCTTATAATAGAATGTATAGTTATAAAGTAGTAGTTCTTTTAAAGGGGTAACATATGACAGTATTATATGAAGAAAAATCTCAGCGTGCTAAAAGTGCAGAGTGGTTAGTATTATGTTTTGTTATTCTATTATTATGTGGTGTAGCGTACACTACATATCGCAGTATTAATTTGCATACTGTGCTAATAGCTGAATATTTCATTGAAATTATGGCCATCATCGTAATTGTGAAACAGGCGGTTAGCCGCTATACCTATATTTTGACAGACACAAAGTTAGTAATTGAAGAATCTTCTATCTTTAGAAAACGCCATTTTGAAGTGGATTACGATATGATTGATGGTGTATTCAAGTTTGAACGTGAATTATTGACGAATATTAAATATCGATATAAATACAGAAAATGTTCCACTTCTGATCCGCGTCCTATCTGGTCTCTAGTGTATGCGATTGTAAAGGGGGATAAGATCCAAAATGGTCGCCTTTTACTGAAAGCTGATGATAAATTCTTTGAAATCTTAGAGGAACATGTACCAGGGCGTATCCGTGTACCGCAAGCAGATATTGTATTCTATGCTGCAGTGCGTGCTGATGCAGTAAAACATGGAGAAGATGTACAAGAGTACTATAAAAAGTTAACTACCCCTGAAAAGGATGGCCCAGATATTACTGTGTAATTTATCAATATTCTGAGTTATAGTTTGTGATTTATATTTTCTGAGCTATGCTAGTTAGTCTTATTAATGAAATAGTTAAATTAACTAAAATTCTTATACCATAAAGGAGTGCAAATGGCTGGATTATATTTGGCGAGCCAATCACCACGAAGAACAGAGTTGTTAACACAAGTTGGCATTGATCATATTGTTGTATCGAGCGCCTATGAAGAGGCTAATGCTGGTTATGATGATCCCATTGAAATGGTAAAAGCACAGGCTTTAGGTAAAGCTCGTGCTGCTGTAGATGTCCCTGAAGGTAGTATTGTGCTAGGTGCTGATACGATTGTCGTGCTAGATAATCAAGTATTAGGTAAACCTCATGATGCGGCTGAGGCCCGTCATATGCTAGAACGTTTATCAGGCCAAGTTCATTCTGTTATTACGGGGGTAGCCTTACTCATTAAAAATCAGGAAATAGTTTTTCATAATGAAACAAAGGTATATTTTAAAAAGTTAGCTCCTTTTGAAATTGAATCCTATATCGGTAGTGGTGAGCCTATGGATAAGGCTGGCGCCTATGGTATACAAGGTAAAGGCGCCTTATGGGTAGAGAAGATTGAGGGCTCTTATACCAATGTGGTTGGCTTGCCTGTTGAGCATGTGTATGATGAACTATGTAAGGCTTTAGGCGCTAAATAATACTATCGCTTTATAGTGATAGTGTTATAATTGGCTGTGCTGTGCTGTGCTGTGCTGTGCTGTGCTGTGCTGTGCTGTGCTGTGCTGTGCTGTGCTGTGCTGTGCT
>NZ_UQYC01000102.1 GCF_900545205.1 uncultured Veillonella sp.
GGTATGGCTGTAGCTCAGTATATTGCCGGAATGGCATTCTCTAATGTAGGTTTGGTTGTCCTTTCTGGTGTAGGCCATAGTGCACGCGATACGTACGAAATGTTACATAAACGTAATGTAGAAATGACGGCAAAACCATTTGCTATCGGTGTTCGTATTGAACATGATCAGGCTATCATTGACGAGTCTCAATATGGTGTAGAACCATCCAGCTTGGGTCTTGGTGCAGCGGAATATTCTCTTGTGTACCACGATAAAGAAACAGGCCGTACAGCGTATAGCTTCTGTATGTGCCCAGGTGGTCAAGTTGTAGCATCAGCGTCCGAAAATGGTGGCGTTGTTGTTAATGGCATGAGTTTATATGCTCGTGATAGCGGTGTTGCGAACAGTGCTATCGTAGTTAATGTAGGGCCTGATGACTTTGGTAATCATCCACTTGATGGTGTAGCATTCCAACGTGAATGGGAGCGTAAAGCTTATGAATTAGGTGGCTCTAACTTCCATGCACCAGCTCAGACCGTAGGCCAGTTTTTGGGGCTTTCACAAGCAACAGATGTACAAGATAGCACATATAGCTATGAACCAGGTGTAGTAAATTGCGATTTACATGATTGCTTGCCACCATTCGTAACGTCCGTGTTGGAACGGGCATTGCCGTATTGGGGACGACGTATTCATGGATTTGATGATCCTGCGGTATGCATGACTGGTGTTGAAACACGCACCTCTGCGCCGCTTCGCATGGGGCGTAATGAAGAACGTATTTCTCCAACTGTAGGTGGATTTTATCCTATGGGGGAAGGTGCAGGCTATGCTGGCGGTATTATGAGTGCAGCCCTTGATGGAGCAGAAACTGCCATTATATGCATGGCAAAATATGCAAAACCTAACTAGTTAGTAGTAGAATGTATTGTGAAGTAAACTACAGTATAGGTTCATTTTGGTACTGTAAAATACTATATCTATATAGTATATATATGTGTGGTGTATATATTGTGATATAATACACAACAGTGAATATATGAGGATTTGTGATTTTCACAATCCCTAGAGGAGGATAATTATGGCTCGTTTATTTGGTACAGATGGTGTACGTGGTGTTGTTAATGAATTTTTAACACCTGAATTAGCCTATCATTTAGGCCGTGCAGCGGCTACATATTTTGGTAAAGAAAAAGACCATCCTACATTCTTGATTGGTCGTGATACGCGTATTTCTGGCTCTATGCTTGAAAGTGCGTTAGCATCCGGTATTTGCTCTGTTGGTGGCAATGTTGTAATTGCCGGTGTTATTCCGACTCCAGCAGTAGCTTACCTTGTACGTCAACAAGGCTTTGATGCAGGTGCTGTTATTTCTGCATCTCACAATCCATATCCAGATAATGGTATTAAATTCTTTGATGGCAATGGCTATAAATTGCCAGATGAAGTAGAAGATCAATTAGAACAATATGTTCGTCAAAGTGCAGATAATGAATTGCCACGTCCTACAGGTGATGGCATTGGTACCATTGAGTACAATAGCAATTTAGCTCATTTCTACGCTCACTTTGTTCGCCACACAGTTGATACATCCCTTGAAGGTTTGACTATCGTATATGATGGTGCGAACGGTGCTGCATCTAGCGTAGGTCCTGAAATTTTATCTGGTCTTGGCGCTAAAGTAATTAACATCAACGTAAATCCAGATGGCTTGAATATCAATGATCACTGTGGTTCTACACATATCGAAGGCTTACAAGTGGCTGTACAACAACACAATGCAGACCTTGGTATCGCTAACGATGGTGATGCGGACCGTTGCTTATTGGTAGACGAAAAAGGTCAAGTTCTCGATGGTGACCAAATCATGCTATTGTGTGCGCTTAAATTGAAAGAAGAAGGCAAACTCAAAGATGATACTGTAGTTGGTACTGTTATGAGTAATATTGGATTCCATAAAGCGGCAGAAGAACTAGGAATGAAAACAGTTTCTACTGCTGTTGGTGACCGTTATGTATTGGAATACATGCGTGAACATGATCTCTCCGTTGGTGGTGAGCAATCTGGTCACGTAATCTTCTTAGATCACAATACAACTGGTGATGGCATGTTAACAGCTGTTCAAGTGGCAGCTCTTATGAAAGAAAAAAATCAACCACTTTCTGAGTTGGCTGGCATTATGACTAAGTATCCTCAAGTTCTTATCAACGTTCGTGTTGCTACAAAAACAGGTTGGGAAGACAATGATATTATTAAAGCTGCCATCGTAACAGCGGAAGGTGAACTTGGTGATGAAGGCCGCGTTCTAGTTCGTGCATCTGGTACAGAACCACTCATTCGCGTAATGGCAGAAGGTCCTAACCAAGAAGAACTACAAGCACTATGCCAAGAAATTGCTGATATTATCGGTAGAGAACAAGGGGTGGCCGAATAACTCTTAATGAGTAGTTTGATACTACTCCGTTTGGTTCCATTCTACAATTTCATATTAAAGGTATACCCTCCTATATATGTCCCTTTGCTCCGTCCTACGTAAAGTCGCTGCAGGAACATATATAGGAGGGTATTTATTTTATATTTATTTAGGATGGTTACCGAATGGAACCGTCACTATGGCGCAAATATTTCTGCATTATACCATTTCTACTCATTAAGAGTTATTTCGCATATGAGGGGGAGGATAGACGAGATGATGCAATTCATCTTATATATAGTTAAGAACTGTGTTGCTGTTACTATAGGTACATATATAGGATGTAATTTATGTTATTATAGCGATATAGCGAGAAATGAACTGAAAAAGCACTACTTTGAATTGTAATAATTCAGAGTAGTGCTTTTGTTATTATTTATCAGCCACAACGAGTTTGTATCCATTCAAGTGAATGTTACTGTTTGTTGTGTCTTCGTTTGTTAAGGATTTTACATAGCTGTCGCCTGTGAGTGTCCAGGTAGAGTCTTTGCTGAGTTTCATTGTAATTTCTTTAGCTGTGTTGTTTGTGTTTACAGCGCCAACGAGACTAGATCCATTTGTCATGTCTAGTGAGACAGTGCTGATGGAGTCAGCTACGATGTTACCGTTAAGTTCTTGGTTGGATGCGCGAAGTGTGAGGTGACCACCGTTTTCACCATCTTTACCCCAACGGGAGTCTGCTGCAGCTTTCACGAGTGTGGTAGTATTTGGCATTAAGATTGTGTTGCCTGTAAGGTCTGCTTCGGCAGTGGTGTTGTTTACATAGATGAACGCGCCTGTACCATGAGTTGTGAGTGTGTTATTTTCTGCTTTTAAACGAGCAATACCGCTTTCGGCATCACCGGAGAAACTTTGGTAAAGCATGAAACCATTGTCATGGTAGCCTGTAACATTAGAGTTCGTAAGGGTAATGGAGTTTTTACCTTCTACGACGCCTATTTCACTCTTGTTAGCTACGCCGTTGATACTGTTTGCTGTAATATTACCAGTGGAGTAGATGACAGGGCTACCCGCACCAGAGGTTGTAAGCTTAGCTGCCTCTGCAGTAATGGTACCTTCGCCACGGTCTGTAGCGAGCGTAGCAGAGTGAGCTCCTTCAGTGGTGATGGTTAAATTTTTACCGTTTACAGTGCCTTTGTATGTTGCATCTAAGCCGCGAGAGGAATCACCTTTTGTGTGAATATTAGTGTTCTCTACGTTGATAACAGATCCTTCGCCAGTGGCAAATACCGCATTAGATCCAATGCTATTAGATGTAATATTACTATTTTTAATGCTCGTTTGACTGCCTTCGATGCCGAGCACTACTGCGTTTTGTCCGCGAAAGTTACTGTTATCATCATTTGTGGTATTGCCTTGTTTATCAAATACGCTACTATCGATGATAATAGTAGCTTTGTTTTTTCCGATGAAAGCATTTTGGTCGCTTGTAGTATTGTCGAACCGTTGGTGTTCTAATGTTTGACTTTCACTAATCACAGATGTGCCTTTGAAAGTACTAGGATCGCCTTCCTTATGAGGCGTTGGTTCATTAATTTCTCCTGTCTTTACATCATCTGGTCTAGGTACATCGTTTTTAGGTGTATTAGCGTTAGGCACATCAGCCTTAGGGGCAGATATGCTTTGTGTTGGAACATTAGCTTGTATTGGTTCTGCACCAAAGGTAGGGGCAAAGGCTAGTGCTGCGAGGGCGCCGCCCGCTAAAGCTGGAACGATGAAACGTCTTAAAGTTTTATAATTACGTGAATGTGTCATATATAATAACCTCCAAATATTTATTGCGCGATAAAATCGAATTGTGTAAAATTAAGATTGTAAGAAGTATAGTAATTATCTGTGAAAATAGTATGAATGATACATGGGGTTTATAAACGAATACTAATCGTGATGTTTAGATATGTCGATGAGGATATCTTGCTTTCATCATTACTTATCACGTATAATATAGATTGGTATATGATGTATACTATTAAGATCTGCCGTATCTTATAGAAAGGAGTTCCCTAATTCGTAAAGGCGAATAGCGCAAGTACCCACGAAGGCAGTCGTTAGGGTAGACGAGGTGAAGGGTGATCGAATCATCAGCGGATGCTCTTCCGGCATATTCATGTCGTAACAGATATTAAAAAGCCCATTGGTAACGATGGGGACAAAGTGTATCTGAATGAATTGTATTCAAATATTATTTGATACATAATTTGAACATTAACTTAGATTGTTAAGTTAGAATAGTAATTTGTTAGCCTTAGTTGTTGGCTGGGGCTAGAAATACCCCCAGTTATAGGAGGATATACTTATGTGCGGTATCGT
>NZ_UQYC01000103.1 GCF_900545205.1 uncultured Veillonella sp.
TAAGGCTGGAGAGGCACCATACACATTGATAGACTATTTCCCAGATGACTTCCTCATCATGGTGGACGAGTCTCATGTAACGATACCTCAAGTACGTGCCATGTACAATGGTGACCGTGCACGTAAAGAATCACTTATCGAATATGGCTTCCGTTTGCCGTCTGCGCTTGATAATAGACCGCTTCAATTCGATGAATTCGTGGAGCGTATCAATCAAATTGTCTATGTATCGGCAACGCCTGGTCCATACGAAATGGAAGTACAAACGAATATTGCAGAGCAAATTATTCGTCCTACTGGTTTACTCGATCCATCCATTGAGATTCGTCCTATTAAGGGACAAATGGATGACTTGCTCGGTGAAATTCATAAGCGAGCTGCTAAGAATGAGCGTGTCCTTGTTACGACCTTAACAAAGAAAATGGCGGAGGATTTAACAGAGTTCTTGAAGGAAATGGGCGTTCGTGTTCGATACCTCCACTCGGATATCGTTACCATCGAGCGTGCCGAAATTATTCGGGACTTACGAGCTGGTGTTTTTGACGTACTGGTTGGTATTAACCTGCTCCGTGAAGGCCTAGATATGCCAGAAGTTTCTCTAGTAGCTATATTAGATGCAGATAAGGAAGGTTTCTTACGTTCTGATACGGCTATGATTCAAACAATCGGTCGGGCTGCTCGTAATGTGAATGGTCACGTTATTATGTACGCTGACCGCGTAACTGGCTCTATGCAACGAGCTATTGATGAAACCGATCGCCGTCGTGCTGTGCAAGAGGCTTATAATATTGAACATAATATTACGCCTAAGTCTGTCTCTAAAGATGTAAAAGAACTCATTGAGTTGACGAAAATTGAAGAAGATATGGTCACCGATGGGAAGGACTTTTCACCGAAGAAAGGGAAAAAGAAATCCTCTACAACAGGTATGGACCATGGACATGAACCATATGCTCAAGAGGCATCTACTCCTAAGGTGGCAGATATAACGCCAGAAGAGTTATTCAATAAGATTGAAGAACTAGACCGTCAAATGAAGGCCGCTGCAAAGCAGCTTGAATTTGAAAAGGCTGCTAAGCTTCGCGACCAATTGGGGGAACTACGTCAACAATGGTCCGATATGCATAGTGCTGGTGAAAGCAAATTGAAAAAGCCCGCATCAAGTAAAGGGAGAAAACGGACCAGTACAAAGAGTAAATCTTAAGTAGGTGTAACATATATTCATATAGTAAAAATTTAACTACTTGAATGTAATTAGTGAATCTATAGAGATAAATTTACATATCTAGATAGATTGTAAGAAAACACATAGATTATATAGACTATATGTGCGATAATATACATATATTATTTCATGTTAGTAAAAATAGAGATGATGCCATTTGGTATCATCTCTTTAAATAGGGAACATAATGAAAGATCAATTGATAGTAAAAGGTGCGCGTCAGCATAACCTTAAAAATATAGATATAGCCTTACCACGAGATCAGTTTATCGTTTTGACTGGTCTCAGTGGTTCTGGTAAATCGTCCTTAGCATTTGATACGATTTACGCAGAAGGGCAACGACGCTATGTAGAGTCCTTGTCTGCGTATGCTCGTCAATTTTTAGGACAAATGGATAAACCTGATGTAGATTATATTGAAGGCTTATCTCCAGCGATTTCTATCGATCAAAAGACAACAAGCCGCAATCCTCGTTCTACAGTCGGTACTGTAACGGAGATTTACGACTACTTGCGTCTATTATTTGCTCGTGTAGGTCATGCCCACTGTCCAGAATGTGGTAAGCCTATTACACAACAAACAATACAACAAATGACAGATGATGTAATGAGCTTCCCAGAAGGTACTAAGATTTTAGTATTGGCGCCTATGATTCAAGGAAAAAAAGGGGAGCATAAATCCGTCTTTGAACAACTTCGTAAAGAAGGCTTTGTTCGTGCTCGCGTAGATGGCGTTGTACGTACATTAGATGAAGATATTACATTAGAGAAAAATAAAAAACACTCTATCGATATCGTGGTAGACCGACTCGTTGTAAAAGAAGGCATCGAATCCCGCTTGGCAGACTCTATGGAGACCGCATCAAAATGGGCAGAAGGCATCGTTGTTATCCAAGAGGTAGACGGCCCTGAACACATGTATAGTCAACACTTTGCATGTCCAGACTGTCATATTTCATTACCGAAAATTGAACCGCGCATGTTCTCCTTCAACAGTCCATTTGGCGCTTGTCCAGCTTGCTTGGGGATTGGCTCCACTATGGAAGTAGACGAAGAGCGCGTTATTCCAGATGGCTCTATTAGCTTTGCCGATGGATGTGTGCAAGCATTGAGCTCTAATCCTAATGCATGGTTTATGCGTCAAGTAGAAGGCCTATTAAAAGCTAATGGATATTCTTTAGACTCTACCTATGATGAATTGCCAAAAGCATTACAGAAAAAAGTCATGTATGGCACGACGGATAAGGTAGCTTTCACCTATGAAAATATGAGAGGTGAAGTAAAGGAATTCTTTACAGAGTACGAAGGTATTTTGCCGATGGTAAAACGCCGTCATAGTGAAGCCTCTACCGATTCTATGCGTGAAGAGTTTGAAAAATTTATGTCCATTAAGCCGTGTACTACATGCCATGGTGCTCGTCTTAAACCTGAAGTGTTAGCTATAACCGTAGGGGATAAGAATATCAATGAAGTAACGCAATTAACCATTAAAGAAGCACTGGATTTCTTTGGTAATTTACAGCTAACTGAACGGGAACAAGTGATTGGCGCTCAAATTTTGAAGGAAATCAATGCTCGCCTTGGCTTCCTCAATAATGTAGGCCTCGATTACCTTACCATGAACCGTAGTGCAGGGACCCTTTCTGGTGGTGAAGCACAACGTATTCGCTTGGCCACACAAATTGGCTCTGGCCTTGTTGGTGTGTTGTATATTCTAGATGAACCATCTATCGGTCTACACCAACGAGATAATGATCGTCTCATCGATACATTAAAAGGTTTACGCGACTTAGGCAATACATTGCTCGTTGTAGAACACGACGAAGATACGATGCGTGCTGCAGACTATCTCGTAGACATCGGTCCAGGAGCAGGTGAGCATGGAGGTCAAATTATTGCAGCTGGTACTGTGGACGAAGTGATGAAGGTAGAAAACTCTATTACTGGTCAGTACTTGAGTGGTCGTAAGTTTATAGCGCTCCCTGAAGAGCGACGTAAGCCAGGTAAAAACTGCATCGAAATTCGCGGTGCGAAGGAAAATAATTTACAAAATGTAAATGTAAAATTCCCTATCGGCCTATTTAATGTGGTTACTGGTGTCAGCGGTTCTGGTAAGTCTACCTTAATCAATGAAATTCTTTATAAAGGTTTAGCTAATCAGTTGTACCGTTCCTTCCATAAGGTAGGGGATCATAAAGAAATCCGTGGCCTAGAACATATCGATAAAATCATCAATATTGACCAAAGTCCAATCGGACGTACACCTCGCTCCAATCCAGCTACCTATACGGGCGTATTTGATGCTATACGCGAGCTCTACAGCCAAACACCAGAGGCTAAGATGCGCGGCTATAAACAAGGTCGCTTTAGCTTTAACGTAAAAGGCGGTCGATGTGAAGCTTGTCGTGGCGATGGTATTATCAAAATTGAAATGCACTTCTTGCCAGATGTATACGTACCTTGCGAAGTATGTAAAGGCGCTCGTTATAACCGTGAAACCTTAGAGGTTAAATATAAAGGCAAATCCATTGCCGATGTATTAGATATGACCGTAGATGATGCAGTAGAATTCTTTAGCGCGATTCCTAAAATTCATCGTAAGATGGTTACCTTACAAGAGGTAGGTCTTGGCTATATCCGTTTAGGTCAAGCGGCCACAACATTATCTGGTGGTGAGGCTCAACGCGTTAAATTAGCTACTGAATTGGCTCGTCGTAGTACAGGCAAAACCCTTTACATCCTTGATGAACCGACAACTGGCCTACATGCCGAAGATATTCGTAAGCTCTTAGATGTACTACAAAAGCTTGTCGATGGTGGAGATACAGTGGTCGTTATTGAACATAACCTAGATGTCATTAAGATGGCGGATCATATCATCGATTTAGGTCCAGAAGGTGGTAATCGTGGTGGTACCATTGTAGCAACAGGTACACCAGAGCAAATCGCCAAGGTAAAAGAAAGCTATACTGGCAAATTCTTAGGCCCTGTATTAGAACAGACCAAGAAATTTATGAAAGCAGCTAAAAATAAGAAATAAAATAAAGTATTCTTAAATTGCAATATGAAATTGAACAGTATCCAAATCTACAATTTTATTAACTTCTTCAAGAAAAACATCCAAAGGGGTTCTATAATTTAGAAGCTTGCGTGGCAAATTATTACACCATTGAAGTGTTCGTTGAATTGTTTCTTCTGAAACGGCTTTTATTGGCATTCCTTTCGGTATACATCTACGAAGTAAACCATTATGCCTTTCGTTCGATCCACGTTCCCAAGCAGAATAAGGTCGAGCAAAATAAATAGACAAAGTTTCATTTTCTAAATCAGATATCTCTGAAAACTCTAAACCGTTATCTGCAGTTATTGTTTTACATAAGTAGGATAGATTAACATCTTTAAACGTATTTAACCATGTATGCAGTGTTTCTTTTACATCA
>NZ_UQYC01000104.1 GCF_900545205.1 uncultured Veillonella sp.
GGTGTTGGTGATATTACAGTACCAGACTTATCCGGTTTAACTGTAGAACAAGCACGACAACGTCTCAAAGATGTAGGTTTAGTTGTTGGTAAAGTAACTCAACAATCTGTTGATAATAAACCTGATGGCGTTATTATTGCTCAAAGTCCATCTGGTGATTCTAAAGTTTCTAAAGGCACTACAATTGATCTCGTTGTAAATAAAGCAAAAGCTAAAAAGATTCAAATGCCAAATGTTATTGGTATGACCTTAAAAGATGCGCGAGATACATTGAGCAATGCTCATCTTGGTGTTAATCAAGTAGCTGGTTCAGTAGAAGAAAAATCTATCGTAACAGAGCAAAGCATTAAAGCTGGGGATGAAATTGATGAAGGATCTACAGTAAACTTAACGACTGAATATAAAGATGATAAAAAGAAATCTGATAAAAAGTCGGATAGCAGCAGTAATAAGACGACTGGTACCGTAGATATCACAGTCCCAGCAGGGTCTAAAAATCAAGAACTTAAAATTGTCGTAAAGGATGATGAAGGTTCTGCTGTTATTTATGATGATACAAATAAACCTGGTGATCGTATCGTTAAAAAAGTGTCTGGTGTAGGTAATGTACGTATTGAGGTTTATCTCAATGGTGCATTAGTACAAGAAACAGCATTATAAGGGGAATTATGATTACAGGCATTGTTGTCAAAAATATGAATGGCTACTTTTACGTACAAGACGATAGCGGTACTGTTCATGAATGTAAAGTTCGAGGCAGATTAAAGAAAGGTCGCTACAGTTTACTTGTTGGTGACCGTGTTACGATTTCAGAGGATGGATTCGTTGAGTCCATCCATGATCGTAATAATGCTATGGTAAGACCTGCGGTAGCTAATATCGACCAAGTTGTGTTGGTGGTAGCTGCCCATGAGCCAGATATTAATGAGTTATTGCTCAATAAAATGCTGGTTATGATTGAGCATGCAGATATTCCTATTGTATTATGTATCAACAAATGTGATTTGATGGATTCAGATACGGAAGATATGGTAAAACTTTATCAATCTATCGGCTATGAAGTATTGATGACATCAACATATAATATGACTGGTATTGATGACTTACGTCATGTCTTAGAACATAAGGTAACTGCTTTTGCAGGTCCTTCTGGTGTTGGTAAAAGTAGTTTATTAAATGCAGTGGACCCTAAGTTTGCATTCCAAACGGGAGAGGTTAGTGACAAAATTAAGCGTGGTAAACATACTACTCGTCATGCTTCCTTATATAGTTTGGATTCAAATTCCTTTATCATGGATACACCAGGCTTTAGCGCCATTGAGTTCAATGATGTATCATTAGAACGGTTACCTACGTTATTCCCTGAATTTAGTGATTATGTTGATACATGTAAATTTAATCCTTGTTATCATGAACATGAACCTATTTGTGGCATAAAAGATGCTTTAGAGGCTGGCCATATTCATCAAGGACGATATGATGCATATATGTCTATACGTAATGACATAGAAAGTCAACGAAAGAGGTTTTAAAATGATTAAAATTGCACCATCTATGCTCTCTGCAAACTTTGCAACATTAAGTGAAGAAATAAAATCCATTGAATTAGCAGGAGCAGACTTATTGCATATTGATATTATGGATGGTCATTTTGTACCAAACCTAACCTTTGGTGCACCTATAGTAAAAGCAATCCGTCCTTATACACAACTACCATTTGATGTTCATTTAATGGTTACTAATCCTGGTGATTACGTAGAAGAGTTTGCAAAGATTGGTGTAGAGTATTTTACATTCCATCAAGAAACAGTGCCTCATATGCATCGATTGATCCAACATATCAAACAATGTGGTATGAAAGCAGGGGTATCGCTTAATCCAGGTACACCAGTATCTTTATTGGAGGATGTAGCAGCTGATCTTGATATGATTTTAATTATGTCCGTAAATCCTGGCTTTGGTGGTCAATCCTTTATTCCAAACGCTATTAAAAAGGTTAAACAAGCTAAAATGCTATTAGAAGAAGTAGACAATACAACTGCAGTTATTGAGGTAGATGGTGGTATTAATGATATTACTTGTGTACCGATTAAACGGGCAGGTGCTACTGTTTTAGTAGCTGGATCTGCTGTATTTGGCGCCGATGATCGGGCACAAATGATTGAGGCTATTCGAAATAACTAGTTATTATAATAATTGTTATTTTGAGGTTACTATCTTAATATTATGTGTAGTATCTAAACAGTATTATGTTTGGAAATAATAGCTACTAGAAAAGTAATTTCATAAACAAACAGAAGGAGTGAGGTTTTCTTAAATAAATCCTCACTCCTTGCTTGCTTTTAGAATAATTTTTTGGTAAAATTACTGGGTATGAAAAATATGCACGTCGGTGGACTTCGGTACTGTGCCTAATTTTGGGTGACCCGAAGGATGAAGCGGCGGAGGTTAATTAACAGGAGGTGCCACAATGGCAGTAGTATCAATGAAACAATTATTAGAGGCTGGTGTACACTTTGGTCATCAGACTAGAAGATGGAACCCTAAAATGGCGAAATTCATCTTCACTGAACGCAATGGTATTTATATCATTGACTTGTCCAAAACAGTTAAAAAAGTAGAAGAAGCTTACAATTTCTTGCGTGAAGTTGCTTCCCAAGGCGAAGTAATCTTGTTCGTAGGTACTAAAAAACAAGCTCAAGAAGCTATTAAAGAAGAAGCTATCCGTGCTAACATGTTCTTCGTTAACGAACGTTGGTTGGGCGGTATGTTGACTAACTTCAAAACAATTGAAACTCGTATTAAACGTTTAAAACAATTGGAAGCTATGGCAGAAGATGGTACTTTCGAAGTATTGCCTAAAAAAGAAGTTATCGGTCTTCGTCATGAAATGGAAAAATTGGAAAAATATCTTGGCGGTATCAAAGATATGCCTAAAATGCCAGGTGCTCTTTTCGTAGTTGATCCTAAAAAAGAAAAAATCGCTATTGCAGAAGCTAAAAAATTGGGTATTCCAGTTGTTGCAACAGTTGACACTAACTGCGATCCTGATGAAGTAGAATTCCCAATCCCAGCAAATGATGACGCTATCCGCGCTGTAAAATTGTTGGCTGGTAAAATGGCAGACGCTGTTCTTGAAGGTCGTCAAGGCGAATCTTTAGACGGTGCTGAAGCTGCAGAATAATTCTGTTAAGCTACTTAATCATTTCTGATTAGCATTTGAAAGATAAATCTATAACATATATAATTAGGGTAAGGACTATATCCTTACCTTAATTAGTACTAGGAGGAACAAAATAATGGCAATTACTGCTGCTTTGGTAAAAGAATTGCGCGACATGACTGGCGCAGGTATGATGGACGCTAAAAAAGCATTGGTTGAAACTGACGGTAATATCGAAAAAGCGGTTGACCTTCTTCGTGAAAAAGGTTTGGCTGCTGCAGCTAAAAAAGCTGGTCGTATCGCAGCTGAAGGTGTAGTACAATCTTACATCCACGCTGGTGGCCGTATCGGTGTATTGGTAGAAGTTAACTGCGAAACTGACTTCGTTGCTAAAACTGATGATTTCCAAAACTTGGCACGCGATATCGCTATGCAAATCGCAGCTGTAAACCCTACATACTTGAACCGTGAAGAAGTTCCTGCTGAAGTAATCGAACACGAAAAACAAGTATTGTTGGAACAAGCTAAAGTAGAAGCTGAAGAAGACGTTAAAGCTGGCCGTAAACCAAAACCTGAAGCTGTTTTGGAAAAAATGGTTGCTGGTCGTATTGAAAAATTCTATAAAGAAAACTGCCTATTAGAACAAGTATTCATTAAAGATGGCGACAAAACTGTTACAGACATCATTAATGAAAATATTGCAAAAATCGGTGAAAACATCAACGTACGTCGTTTTGTTCGCTACGGTTTGGGCGAAGGCATTGAAAAACGCCAAGATGACTTCGTAGCTGAAGTAATGGCATCTGTTGGTAAATAATTAAGAAATAATAAGAGAACACCGTACAGTGTTCTCTTATTTTGCAATAGAGGAGTAAACACATGGCAAAGAGAAACTTTAGACGTATTGTTTTGAAGTTGAGTGGTGAAGCATTAGCGGGTGAACAAGGTTTTGGTATTAACCCTGATGTTGTTGAAGAATTTGCAAAAGAAATTGCTGCTTTAGCAAAATCCACTGATTTAGAAATCGCAATTGTTGTTGGTGGCGGTAACTTGTGGAGAGGGTTAGCTGGTAGTAACCAAGGTATGGATCGTGCTACAGCTGACTATATGGGTATGCTAGCAACAGTAATGAACTCCTTAGCATTGCAAGATGCATTAGAACAAGCAGGCGTAGACACTCGTGTTCAAACTGCTATCGAAATGCAAGAAATTGCAGAACCTTATATTCGTCGTCGTGCAATTCGTCACTTAGAGAAAAAACGTATCGTTATCTTCGGTACACCGGTTGAAGGAGAAGGCAAAGAAGCGAATCAAGGATATCGCCCGCGACCT
>NZ_UQYC01000105.1 GCF_900545205.1 uncultured Veillonella sp.
TTCTGAAAGGACATTTGTCAATTAAATTTTGAGAAATTTTTGACTCATTTATGCCTACAAACTATTGTATTAACTATATTCATCAAATTCGATAACTTCAGATTTCTTTCATAAAACAAAAGAGATTAATTCCTAAAAATTATAGGAATTAATCTCTTTTATTTATATGACACATTATGTATATATTTATGTATCCAAATTATTATTCGATAATAGTATTAAATGCGCCAATATTCTATCTGTATAATTTATAAGAATTGTTGCATAATTTGAGCCACTTCAGGCAAATGGAATCGCTTTGCTCTATCTGATCTCGCTACAAGAACTAATTGACGGAAACATAGTTTTGATGCTAAAGGATAGAATTTAACTTTATCATCATCACCTTTGCTATTGAGTGTACTCGGCAAGAAAGTAATACCATAATCATCTTCTACTAAAGAACGGCAGGTATCTAAGTTTTCAGAACCAATAACAGCTTTTGGCACAAAGGATTCAGCCTGACATAGACGATTTACCAAGGTTCGCAACTTAAGGCCTTCTCTTATGAGAATAAAAGGGAAAGACCCAAATGGTGCTATCTCATGTATTCCATCCGGTGTCATGAGCGAGTCAGCAATAGCTATAGCTTTTTTATTCTCTACACTAACAGCTAATAAAATTTGCTCATCTAACACAGGATAACTTTCAAGAGCTTGAGAGTAGATTGGTGTTGGAAATAGACCTACATCAACCAATCCATCACAAATTTGTTGCTCCAAAAAATGGGACTCCCCTTCTACTACATGAAATTCCCAGGATGGCTCAATTTGTTGAAAGCTCTTCAATGTTTTTCCCAACATATGGTGACCATAGAATTGAGATAATCCAATACGCACATGATAAGCCGCATCAGACCCTTGATTAATGATCGACTGCGTTAAAGCCTCTACCTTTCCTACTAAAGGCATACCCTCTTTAGCAATTTGTAAGGCTGCAGCGGTGGGTACAACCTTTGTCCGATCTCGAGCAAATAAAGGCACCCCTAATTCAGCCTCAATGCGACGAATACTTTGACTCAATGCAGGTTGAGAGATATATAATTTTTTAGACGCCTTTGAAAATGATGCCATCTCAACGATGGTACTTATATATTTAATATCCTTTATATCCATAAAAACACCTTATAACAAAACATTATTGATTTATCATAAGTATATATTACCACAAAAGAAAGAGCCCTCCATAAGGAGGGCCTTTTATTTGAGCAGTTAGATAGTCTCAATATTATATTTAGGATTTAATAAATTTTGAGACTACATTAGAGTTTTCAATACATCCAATACTTCTCGGGGCAATTCGTTTTTATGACCAATAAGTTTTTCTACATAGTCATAGCGGAACTCGAACGCTTTGTGTAATTGGTGATGGTATTCACGCACTTGGAATGGTGGTTCAAAACCAGGAACCTCAACATAAGAGAGGTTTTCATATTTATAGAATGGTTTGAAGTCTAATGTGCCTTCTACCAAACGTTCTAACAAATCAAGAGTTACCTCTTTTGGAATTTTCTCTTCCAAGAAGAAACCTGTGTTCATGATGTAACATTGGACGCCACATTCAGAGAACAATTTTTTATAGCTTTCATAGTCACGAACCAATGGATATGTACGGAATGGATTTGCATATGGTTCGATAACAAGTGCATTTGGATCAACGTGAGCATCCAGCTTTTCAGCAGTAGAACGACGTGTCGCCAGTGTTGCGCCCATTGTAGATGCCAAAACAGGGTCATTAATTTTAAGGATTGGTGGCAACGTTTTATCCTTCATAAGCCATACAATGGCATTAACTGGTTGATCTACGTAGTTTACACGATTATCTGTCCAGAATTGAGATTTAATAGCGCGACCATTATTATTACGCACATCTTCTGCCAACACAACCTTATGGCCATCCTCATCCATAGTTACGCCAACATTTTGCAGAGTCAACAAGAATTCATTAGCAGGATGTTCCACAGGATAGTCTTGCATTTTGTCAAAATATGTAGGTTCAAGAGCAATAGAACTCAAGTCATTAGTATTGATGATATACGCATCGTCATGCAAGATAGAAATATCATAACGACCATCATGCTTTTCATGAGTTAATGTGGATTTACCAGAACCGGACAAGCCAAATACACCGATTGTATAGCTTTTACCATTGTCAAGATTGTAACGTTTCATACCACCGTGGCATGCTACATAGTCGAAACGGTTCGCCAAGGACCACGCCAATGTAAGGGTACCTTTTTTATGTTCACCGAAGTAGCGCATACCAAGAATCATAGCGCAGTTATGAGCTGGGTCAAAAATAGCAAGCCCACCTGGATGGCCTGGTACCACATAGTCAGGATCAGAATAGATATAAATGTCGCCTTCTGGAATTTCTACGCTATCATTGTAGAATTCTTTTACAGCTGCATCAAAGAACTTAAAGTTCATGATCCAAGAATACAAAATAGATGCGTGATCTTTTGGAATCATCAAATGCGCACGAGCAGTAAATTTTTTATCAAGACCTACGATAGTATCAGCAGAAATCCATTCTTTACCACGGCTATCATAGACTGCATCACGTGCAATATTAGCGAGTTCCACTTCGTCAATGCCTTCATCGCCAATAATACGACGAGCTTTTGCATAACGACCTGTAGTTTTACCATCATTTGTAACAAGTACCTTTGCATCAGCTGGCAAACCTTGCTCGCATGGTTTATATACAGGCATATCGAGGACGATAACGCCAGGTTCTTCAGTGGCAAATTGGTACGCTTGTGCCACAGATGTAATAGGCGTTACATTGTTTCCATAAAATGCAGTTTCAATAGTACTGCGCATCTTAGAAAATAATGGGTTTGTTTTAATTTCACTTTGCTTCCAAACGCGTCTTGTCGACATAGTATCCAGATCCTCACCTTTAATATATACGTAATTTCTCTTGTAAAAGTAGTTTAAGATAAGAAAATACTGCATCCGCAAATACTTTCATTATGTTTTATTGTACCCTTTTCAGACAAATTTGTATACACAAAAGAGATGAATTATAAGAAATTAATGCATGCTTATTTTAAATTAGTGCAACACATTTTACATAAAATATTTTAATAACTCTATCTGTTTTATTGAATTTATTCTAATAATGATTAATATAAAAGAGCTAACTGAATATACATCAACTAATAAAAAAATAAAATGAGGCTAGGTCATATGACCTAGCCTTTTATTCTAGAAAAACAAATATTTATCTTCTAAATTCAAGTTCCAAATATATCCTCTATATCTATTTTCTAGTTTACTTTTTATTTCTATTAATAAATCCATCAATTTTACCGACTAAATCATCTACATTAAAATCACCGCGCTCTGCAATCATCTTAATAGTAGCTACCTTTGCCATCACTTTTACCATCGGCGTTTTCAACTTCTCAAACTTAGGGTTCAAAGAAATTAAATAATCTACCACTTCAGGACTTTGTTTGATTAAGTTAGATAGCGTAGTCTTCGCATCGATATGGAAACGACCGTCAGCATCAGTAGTGAGTGGTTCTTCATCTACTTCTTCTGCAGCCTCTTGAGCTAGGGATTTATCATTACCATTACTATTATCTGTATTTCCTACAAAATCAGTCTTATCCCAAGTCAACAATGTGCGAGATCCTTCAAGTTCACGAATATGAGTGCAATCTTGCATCATTTCTAAGACACCGAGGAATTTACCATTTTCATCACGTACTGCTGTATAGATAACATAGATAAACAATCCCGGTTTATTGATCCAGAATTCAGCTTGGCTTTGCTCACCAGAACGGAATTTCTCTACAATTTCTTCTACAACATGAACAGACTTAGCAGGATGACAATTCTTCACTTCACGACCAATAACATTGGCACTGCGAGGGAAAATGCGATGTGGCGTATCGCTATAGAACTTAACAAGTTCGTTTTCATCTACATAGGATAAATCTACTGGAAGATGACGGAACAGCAAATTGATTTGCTCTAAGGTTAATTTACCTGTCGCCACATCGAGGACTGTATCCTTGCCAACTTGTGCTCCACCTACAGGACCTACATACTTAGATAACAAGCCTGCCAAATCATTTAGAAACTCATTAGATACTGCACTATTTTGACCAGCAGCATTTCCATTTAATGAGGCTGCGGAATCGTTAATACCGGGCACGACATATAAACCTGGTGCGTTAATAATAGCATAGCCGATTTCATGGTCATTTTTGCTCATGCGCACAAACTCTTCATCGCTTAATAATTTAAAGGATGTTGGCAATAAAACCTCTAACTCCTTAGAGTTCAAATCACGTAACTT
>NZ_UQYC01000106.1 GCF_900545205.1 uncultured Veillonella sp.
GGTTGTGAAGCGGTTTGCCTCATTCGCCGCATATTTGTCGATTCCGCCTAAGTTGCTCGCCGCATTAACGCTCCGCAAAATGCAACAAGATGGCGTTGCTTTCAACATGGACATCGATATTATAGGTACACCAGATGAAGAAGCTACCGGTTGTAAGGTGGATATGTGTAATGCAGAGGTGTTTAAAGACTATGATTTTGCTATCATGGTTCACCTCGATGGGGAAGAAACACGTCCTAATTCACAATTCTTGGCACTAGACTGTTTCCGTGCACGCTATCATGGTAAACCAGCCCATGCAGCAGGTGAGCCTTGGAACGGCATTAATGCGGTAAACGGTGTACAACTTGCTATTCACGCGATGGATATGATGCGCCAACAAGTGCGACCTGAAACGCGCATCGGCACATGGATTATTGCTGGTGGTACTGCATCTAATGTCATTCCTGAATTTGGCGAGTTGGAAGTAACCGTACGTCATACAGAACGGGACTATTTAAATGGCCTATCTGAACAGATTAAGAAAATTTTTGAAGGGGCCGCCCTTTGTACTGGAACAACAGTGGATATAGAATTTTACGGCAATCCCTATGATGATATGAACCAAAACCATCGCGGTACTACTCTCATTGAAGAGGTGATGACTGATATGGGCATTGAATTTAAGCCAGGCCCAGCAGATATTGGGGGCAGCTCAGACATCGGTAACGTCAGCTATCAATGTGCTGCATTCCACCCTAAATTGCGACTTGCTGGAGACGATAAAGTATGCCACTCTAAAGAATTCGCAGCCGCTATGCTAGAACCAACCATTGAACAAACAATTGTGGACGGTGCTAATATCATAGGCCGCACCTTGTTACGATTGGTAGAAAATCCAGCTATATTAGAAGAAATCGTAGCTGAATTTAATGCATCTAAGTAGCTGAATTTAATGCGTCTAAATAAAGCGTTTTCTATATCTATCAGGATGGCTGTAATAGTGTAGATAGAATTCGTGGTCTTTTTCAGATTTATTAATGATGGATGATAATGAGATGTTTCCGTTTATAAAGCTCTGAATTTTGGTGAAATAGGCACCTAACTCACGGTCGTGATAATAGAGCGTCCAGACCACGTTATTTCCCGCGATGACTGGAATGTACTTAAACTCAAGGAATTCAAATAAACCAGCGATAGTGATATCATCTGGAACGACAAATTCCTCCCGATGATGATTCATATCATCGCCTGCACAAACTGCATCTCGATCAATTATGATACGCATATAGTTTCACTTCCTATCTATGCCTTATATACTATCTATGTCTTACATACTATCTGTGTATTCTTTTAACAGATATATTTGTAACTATTACTGTACTACTGATTGAAAATAATATCTATCCATTTATATACCGTATTAAAGGAGACATCATGTCCTCAACTGAAACCTTACAAATTAAAAATTATATAGGTCTCACCGGCGATAAACCCATTCGATTCATTGCATCTGATGTAGATGGTACCTTGGTTAATGATGCGAAAGCAATTCCTAATGAGGCTATCGAGGCGATTCGTGCCGCTCGTGAAAGCGGCATTCGTGTAGCCATCGCTTCTGGTCGTGCTTGGAATGAGATGAATGATGTTATCGAGAAACTACCATGTTTACGCTATTTCATGTGTACCAATGGGGCCTATGTAATGGACAAGGAAGAAAACCGTAGTTTGTTCCATGTAACCTTTGATAAAGAACAAGCACTCTATTTATTGCGCAAACTTTTAACCTATGGTGTTTATGTAGAGGCTTATGTGAAAGATAAAATCTTTGGTATGTATCCACCGTCCAGATGCATTACGCCTGAACGATTAAGCGCATGTGCTAGTGATCGTAAATCGACTGATACAAAAGGTTCGGTTGGACTCATGGATAATCATCTACCTAGCTTAATGAATCATCCTCAACTTGGTGTACCTGAGGAACATCTACCTGGTGAAACCCATGATCACTATGCCTTAGCTGAAGGTGATGAAGCAGCAAATGATAACTTATCTGAATGTGAAGTAGAACAGTCTAATTTCTTCTTTAGACCTAATATTCGCCCATTTATCTTAGCAACGCGTACTATGGTATGTGACCTACTAGCTCATATGGAATCTTTGGATGAAGGCCCTGAGAAGATGCAAATCTTTTACGGCGATGAGCCTATGCGCCAAAGAATCTTACAAGATTTGCGTGATGAATATCAAGGTATGTCTCATGATGGTACAGGTCGTGAACGCTTTTATGATGTACTGCTCTCTAGTGAAGGTAATCTTGAATTCGTACTACCACATACCACAAAGGGGTCCGCTGTAGAAGCACTGGCAAATCACTGGAAATTTAGTCCCGATGAAGTCATGACCTTGGGAGATAGTGAAAACGACCTATCCATGCTGCGTTTTGCAGGTGCTAGCGTAGCTATGGGCAATGGGAAGCCAAATATTAAAGAAGCAGCGCGTTATGTGACGACGGACAATAACCACCTCGGCGTGGCTAAAGCAATCTATTCCGCTATTGCGTATAACAATGAATTACTAAAAAAACAGTAATCATATCTCAAATTAGAGATACTTCCAGTTAAAAGTAAATCTTTCTAATCTGGATTGTGCTAGATATGTGTAAATCTGAGATACTACAAGTTAAAAGTAAATCTTTCTAATTTGGATTGTGCTCGATATGTGTAAATTTGAGATACTACCAGTTAAAAATAAATCTTTCTAATCTGGATTGTGCTCGATATGTGTAAATCTGAGATACTACCAGTTAAAAGTAAATCTTTCTAATTTGGATTGTGCTCGATATGTGCAAATCTGAGATACTACCAGTTAAAAATAAATACTTTTAACTGGTAGTATCTGAAAAAACTATATATATTTGTTTGTCGGTTTGTATTCCAGTCCGTTTTATAGTGAGGCATTGCTCGAAAGTGTATTACAGGTAATACATTGCTTTAGCTGATGTTAGAGCGAATGCTAAGTTAGTTTTATTAAACCCATAGGAGGTGATGTAGAATGGGAAATCTAAAGTTTAATATAGATGATACTTGTGTTAAGTGTGGTGCGTGTGCCGTAGATTGTCCTGTTCAATGCATTACCCAAGGGGAGACTCGGTTTAATATAGGTAAAGGGTGTATCGGATGTGGCGATTGTTACTCCATCTGTCCTGTAGGAGCTGTAAAAATGTCTAAACGTGAGCCTGATAAAGAATAGTCTCTTGAAAGGTTAGAGCCTCTTATAGGTCATCTCATTGTATTGAGTTTTGTATAGAGTAAAACCAAAATCCGAACATTAAAATATTAATCATAAATTTCATACGGAATATATGGAGTCCATATACTTCGTATGGTATAATGAAATGTAATGAAATTTAGCGTTTTGCTCGAGAAAACGCACCGCCAGTACAGAAATGTAAGGGTATTAAAAAATGGTGAATATACTTTCACAAATAGATACATATGGAGGAAGGCATGGAAAACAAGGAATTTGTTATTGTTGTTGACTTTGGTGGTCAATATAATCAATTGATCGCGCGCCGTGTTCGTGAAAATCACGTATACTGCGAAGTATATCCATACAACAAAGCGCTGGACAAAATTAAAGAATTAAAACCGCAAGGTATCATCTTCACAGGTGGCCCTAACAGCGTGTATGAAGAAAACTCTCCAAAAATCGAAAAAGAGATTTTTGAACTTGGTATTCCAGTTCTTGGCATGTGCTATGGTATGCAATTTATGGCGCATACATTGGGTGGCGAAGTTAAATCTGCTGACAACCGTGAGTTTGGTAAAACACCTACTAAAGTGGACACTACATCTCCATTGTTCAAAGGCTTGGACGAAGACCAAGTTGTTTGGATGTCCCACGTTGACTATGTAGCAAAAGTTCCTGAAGGGTTCGAAATCATTGCGCATACAAAAGACTGCCCTGTTGCATCTATGCAAAATAAAGAACGCAAATTATACGCTATGCAATATCATGCAGAAGTATTGCACACTGAACATGGTAAAGAAATGCTTCACAACTTCTTGTATGAAGTATGCGGCTTCACAGGCACATGGACAATGGCAAACTATGCAAAAACTGCTATTGATGAAATCCGTAACACTGTAGGCGATGGCAAAGTATTGTTAGCATTGTCTGGCGGTGTAGACAGCTCCGTTGCGGCAGCTCTTATTTCTAAAGCTGTAGGCGACCAATTGACTTGTATCTTCGTTGACCATGGTTTAATGCGTAAAAACGAAGGCGACG
>NZ_UQYC01000107.1 GCF_900545205.1 uncultured Veillonella sp.
TACTACGGGCTTATAGCCCGTGAGCAAACCACCCGTTTTACGGGTGGTTCTGATTAGATGATGTAATCGTCAGAATCATCTTTTTTAGGTTTTTTGTAAATTTCTTTTACACCAGCCATTTCGATAAGTTCTTCGCTGAGAGCATCTTCATCGTCTGTATTAAGCATGGAGTAGAAGGCCCAGAGGATAACGAACCAAATCGGTGTAAATAAGAGGGCAATTCGAGTATCTTCGTTTAAGGCGAGAATACCTAGAATGAAGATAAAGAATGCAAGGATGATGTAGTTCATCACAGGGAATAGAGGCATTTTAAATTTAGATTGTGCCGCTAATTCAGGATTTTTCTTGCGGTATTTGAGGTGACAAATAACCATCATGGCCCAAATAAAGATGAAGCAGAATGTAGAGATAGAAGTAATCATAACGAATACTGCTTCTGGCATTACATAGTTGAGTACAACCGTAATCAATAGTACAGCAGCAGAGAAGATTGTTGCTTGGTATGGTACGCTACTGTGTGTTAAGCGACGCATAGAGCTTGGCGCATGACCGCGTTTAGCAAGGGCATAAATCATACGGCCTGTACTAAAGATACCAGAGTTTGTAGCAGATGCAGCAGATGTAAGAACTACGAAGTTTACGATGCCTGCAGCGGCTGCAATACCAACTGCGGTAAATACGGCCACAAATGGACTAGCAGATGGGTTAACGGCTGTCCAAGGATAAATACTCATGATGATAGCCAAAGAGCCCACATAGAACAAAATAATGCGTAATGGGATGTTGTTAATCGCCATAGGGATAACCTTTTCAGGATCTTCTGTTTCACCAGCTGTCAAACCTACGAGTTCGATACCTGTGAAAGCGAAAACAACCATTTGGAATGATAAGATAAAGCCCATCGTTCCGTTCGGGAACCAGCCTCCATAATTCCACATATTACTAAAGGCGGCAACACCCGCATCTGTAGTAAAGCCTGTAACAATCATGATGATACCGATGATGATAAGGGAGATAATGGCGATTACCTTAATTAAGGCAAACCAGAACTCCATTTCACCGAAGTATTTTACAGCTGTTAGGTTCATCAATAGCAAGGCCACTAAGACGACAAGGGCCGGTATCCATTGAGGCAGCCATGGTATCCAGAACTGCATATAGAGGCCTACGGCTGTTAAATCGGCCATGGCTAGAGAAAGCCAACAGAACCAGTATGTCCATCCTGTGATAAAGGCTGCTCGATCACCTAAATACTCTTCTACGAAATCGATAAATGAGTGGTGGTTCAAGTTAGACAATAATAATTCGCCTAATGCTCTCATGATAAAGAAGCATATAATACCTGTAATTAGGTAAGCAAAAATGATGGATGGACCTGCCAAGTGAATGGCGCGGCCGGAGCCTAAGAATAAGCCTGTACCGATGGCACCGCCAATGGCGAGCAACTGTACGTGCCGGTTCTTAAGGCCCCGTTTTAACTGATGCGTATCAGACATAGTAAAGACCTCTTTTCTACAAACCATCTACAAATATAAAAAGCCATGGATGACCATAGCCTTTATAATCTATAGAATCTATAAAACTATTTTCTTATCATACAGTATCTATTGTAAAAAGTCAAATGTATTTATACAGTAGACAAAACAATAGAAACAGTATTATTAATATACGAATAAAAGAGAAATTATTCATATTTTAAAACCATACTATGTCTAAAAAGCTTTTCAGGATTTGCTATAATGATATGTAGATTATCTTTTATATACAATCGTGGAGGCTATATGAGACGACAAGATCGTAAGGTTACAGATATAGATGAAATTAAGGGCATTTTAAATAGTACTCGTATCATTCACCTAGGCATGATGGATGGTGATTACCCTTACGTAGTACCCCTACATTTTGGATACGAATTTATAGATGAGGTGCTTTATATCTATGTACATGGGCATCATGAGGGTAAGAAGTTTGACTTGATTAAAGCAAATCCGCATGTATTTATCGAAATTGATGGCAGTGATGAGGTTCTTGTTTCAGGTGGAGATATTCCTTGTAAATATAGTTCAGTTTATTCCAGTGTCATGGGACGAGGATTGGCGACTTATTTAGAGAGCATTGATGAAAAGACTCATGGATTACAAGTTTTGATGGACCATCAAACAAATCGTGAATTTGCTTTTAGGGAAGCTATGGTAAACTCTGTGGGCGTAGTTCAAATTAAAGTGGTGGACTATACTGCAAAACGACGAAGACAACTTGAACAAGATATTATTATGCCTCCATTAACTAAATAATGATACAACATCCTATTGAGTTCTTTTAAGATATAGCGCTCAGTAGGATGTTTTTTATATATCAAACTCGTAAGCCCTAGAGATAGTATTAGTTGATGACTATACTTTCACAAAAGGAAAGATAAAAGTTTTGTGAAGTAGCTAGGGCAACAGAATCGGTGGCTTGATTCTGATATAAATAAGAAAATATATCATTATATGTGTGAAGTATATTATAAATTTTTATAATAGGAGAGAGTATGAGAAAAACAATATGTAAGTCAATTTTTGCTGCTATAGCTGTTGGTTTACTATCTGTAGGAAGTGTAACAGCAGATACTGTAGACACTGCTATATCTACAGATAATTCTGTATCCACTAAAACGCTTAAGCTAGGACATAATTTTAAAAATGTCGAGCCTAGAATGGATGGTTTACAGTGGCACTTTCATGATTGGCCTATAGAGAATACAAAAAAGGCGCATACTTTTAACGGAAAGTTATTAGAGGCAGCGAAGAAGCTTCCATATGAGGTTAAGGCCCCTAGTTATATCCCTTATGGCTATGAAATTTATACAGTACGTCAAGACAAAAATGATGTATTAGAGGTGGTATATTTTATAAAAAATTCCCAAACATATCGAGTTGGGAAGAAAAACTCTGGTAGTATTTTCGTTTATAGAATGGGCTATTCAGTGGAAGATGTAAAAGATGTACCGTATGTTCCCGGTGAGTATAAGAATTTTGAATGGTCTGAACAAGGTGAAACTGGTGAAGTCTTTTACACCGGTGATCCAGCAGCACAACTAATTCGCAGCATTACGTGGACGAAGGACGGTATGGCATACTCCTTATTGTTCTTAGAATCTGTGAAATCAGTTGATGCTGAATCCTATAAGGAGCATGTGGAGCCTATGAAAATATAGATAGCTCACGTAGCAATTTATTTGGAATAAAGCGGTAACATGTGTAACCGCTCAAAGAGGAGAGAATATGAAGAAAATAATAACATCTGCTGTTTTATGTGCCGCTATGGCTACGGCAGTAAGCACCTTTGGCGTACAGCCAGTTAGTGCTACATATCCGTTAATAGATAAAAATGGTAATACTGTTCCTGTTGAACGAGATGTAGATAATAAAAAGCTTATTGATGATAATGAAAAACTCGCTGATCGCTATCGTTGGTATGATCAAGTTGGTGATAATGATTTAGTCAAACCTAACATAGAGAGTGCTGCGCAGGAATTTGGATATCCTATACAAGTTCCGTCTTATATGCCTAAAGACTATGCAGTACGCGATGTAACGGTCAAGGACCATGATGTATTAGAAATCGTTTATACAGAATCAGGCCATGATGGAGAATATGGTCCGAAATTAACCTTCTCTAATACAGATATTGTATATCGCATGGGTTGGGCTATCGATACCGTAGTAAAGCCTATATTAGAAAAGACAAATTACAATGCTAAGGATGCAGTTAGCTTTACTACCCCTAATGGAATCTCTGTACATACGTTAGGTTCTAGTAAAGACGCTATTCAGATTGCTTACTGGGAAAAAGATAATAAAGTATATATGCTCTACTTTGCTTCCTCAAGAACCCAAAACTATGTAAGCAAAATTGTAGATTCTGTAGGCCCTTTGAATAACGTAGCCGCTGATGATACTAGGTTACGTGGTGATCGCAATGATAAGCAACATGTTGAAGAAAACGATGCGAAAAAGGTTAAACCAAATGATGAGCCTGAATGGCCTCCTTATGAAACGATTGGGTTGCCATTGCGTACACATACGAATTCCGTATGGCCTATACTTACCAGTAAATCCAAGGGCTTACCAAGTGGTGTAATTGATGCATCTCATAAGGTGTCCTATGACGTATCTGTACCAAGTTATTTACCGCTTGG
>NZ_UQYC01000108.1 GCF_900545205.1 uncultured Veillonella sp.
CTGTAATCGTTGGAATAGCACGTTCAATAACGCCTTCGTGCTCTTCATCGCCAAAATATGGCAACTTAACAACAGTTACATCTTCACGTTGATCAAATACGGATAAACGAGGGTCAATTTTAGCACCTGTATCGCGATTTTCAAGACGCAAATTCCATTTTTGAGGGTTCGTGTGACGTTCACCCATCGTACCATTAGGAACAACGATTTCATTTGTAAGTTCATCGATCAATACCATTTGGAAGTCTGCGCCTTCCTCTTGGCGACCTAAGTCCTTAGCATTCAAGAAACGGCCTGGTTGTACAGTGCCATTGATATCTTCAACGCGTACAAGGAATGGCATATCAGTAAACTCTTTTGCATACTCTTTGAAGTATGGAGTTTCTTTATCGATGTAGTATTCTTTCAAGATTACGTGGCCCATTGCCATAGCAAGAGCCGCATCAGTGCCGGCTTTTACATTGAGCCAAGCATCGGAAGAAGTTGTGGATTCCGCATAGTCAGGAGATACGGATACAACTTTAGTACCTTTGTAACGAACCTCTGTTAAGAAGTGAGCATCTGGCGTACGAGTCAATGGTACGTTAGAACCCCAAGTCATGATGTAACCAGCATTGTACCAGTCACCAGATTCAGGTGTATCAGTTTGTTCACCCCAAACTTGAGGGCTAGAAGGTGGTAAATCGGCATACCAGTCATAGAAGGACAATGGTGAACCACCCATTAAGTTAAGGAAACGAGCACCTGCTGCATAGGACAACATGGACATCGCTGGAATTACAGAGAAGCCTGCGTTGCGGTCAGGGCCGTATGTTTTTGCAGTATATAATAAGGATGCAGCAGTAATTTCTGTCGCTTCATCCCATGTGGAGCGCACAAAGCCACCCATACCACGGGCAGATTTGTATTTTTTCGCTTTTTCAGGATCTTCTACGATAGATTTCCAAGCTTCGATCGGGTTCTTAGCATGCTTTTTAGCTTCTCTCCAAAGCTCAGCCAATTCGCCGCGCACATATGGATATTTTACGCGCAATGGGCTATAGAGATACCAAGAGAATGTTGCACCACGAGGGCACCCACGTGGTTCGTAATCCGGCATATCATCTGGTGTTTCAGGGTAATCAGTAGCCTGATTTTCCCACGCTACAACACCATTCTTAACGTAGATATTCCAGCTACAAGAACCAGTACAGTTTACGCCATGCGTTGTGCGGACAACTTTATCGTAAGACCAACGGTCACGATAAAAATTTTCCCACTCGCGACCGCCATCTTCAGTTATTTGATGGCCGCTTGGAGATACGTTCTTCTTGCGAAGAAACTTAAACTTTTGAGACAACAAGCTCATCTCGTGTCCTCCTTCAAAACTACAAAAAAATCCTTTGTGCTAGCTGAGCTAACACAAAGGAGAAAATACTGTTATTCGATATTACTAATATTAGGGTCTATATTATCAACCTCTAAATCAAGCAATCCGATTAAAGCATCAAAATCACAGATTACTAGATGGTGTTTGTCATAGGCTACATAGCCCAACTTACGCAACTCACTTAGCATGCGATTTAAACTTTCTCTTGATGTGGCAGCAAATTCAGCCAACTCTTGATTTGTTAGGGCGATATCGATAAAGATACCATCCTCGCGCTCTACACCATAACTATTGGCTAAGCGCAACAAGGTAGAATAAAATGCTCCCTTCTTGCCATATAGTAGCAAGTCTCGGTATTTTGCCTGTTGACGACGCATATGTAATGTGTAGATTTGCATCATCGCAATAGCCAATGAATGATCTTGTGCAATAGCTGGCTCTAACACATCATAGCGAATGGAATAAACAGAGCAATCCTCCCGAGCGATGGCGTTGAACACATAAGTTCTTGTGTTCTCCTCATACAACGGAACCTCACCAATTACATTATTCGGACCTACTAGACGCAACGCAAAAATGTGCCCACTAGATTCGAATTTCTTAATGCTCATTCTACCTTTTAACACTACGTAAAAGTGTTCTGCCTTGTCCCCCTCGTGGAAGAGAAAATCACCTTTTTTAAGATGGAGTTCCTCGCCCGGCAAAGCAAGTAATTGGTTAATTAAATTTTTATCCATACCTTCACCACTCCATTGTACTTTTAAAATAAAATCCATTAGTTATACTAATCTATTTATAGTAAAAGCACATGTATTATATACTTTTTTGTATATATAAGATTATTATAACTTATTAATTTCAGAATATGTGTGTTTTATGTCACATTCACAAAAAATTTTACAATATATAATATATTTGTGATATAAGACATTGCAAATTTTGTTGATACAATAATTATAACTCAGTTCTCTAAGTGATTCGAATATTTTCTATAGAAATTCTATAAATTGCAATATTCATATACATTGACTGATAATTGTATCTTCCATGTCTTCATTGCATGTATAGTTTTTTAGTAAGGAGAAGTTCAAAATGAGCGAACTAAAAATGCCTCAAGTAGGGGCAAGCCGTAGCGAAATTGTGGCTAATTGGCAACCAGAAAATCCAGAATTTTGGGAAAAGTTTGGTAAAAAAATTGCTAAACAAAACTTGGTTATATCCACAATTGCATTAACCCTTTCATTCTGTGTATGGTATTTATGGGCAACCATTGCAGCACAACTAAATGGCGCTGGCTTTAACTTTACAACAGATCAATTATTTACATTAGCCGCATTACCAGGTCTTGTAGGTGCTACATTACGTTTCGTATATACCTACATGCCAGCCTTAATCGGTGGTAAGAACTGGACATTTATTTCCACACTTATTTTATTAGTTCCTGTTGTATGGCTTGGCTTTGCTGTTCAAGATACAACAACTTCTTATACGACATTCATGATCTTAACTGCCCTCATCGGTTTAGCGGGTGGCAACTTCTCGTCCTCCATGGCGTACATTGGCAACTTCTTCCCTAAATCCGAAAAAGGTACTGCTCTTGGTATCAACGGCGGTGTTGGTAACCTTGGTATTTCTGTAATCTACTTCTTGGCTCCATTCGCTATGGGTTCTGCTGCATTAGGTAGCGTATTTGGTGTAACACCAGCTATCATCAAAGGTAACGCAGTATACCTTGCCAATGCGGCTTTCATGTGGATTGTACCACTTGTTGTTATCCTTGCACTTATGACACGTTTCATGGATAACTTACCACTAGAAAAACCAAATCCTAAAAATCTTGTACAAATCTTTGGGAACAAACACACTTGGGCACTTACATTGCTATACACTTGTTCCTTCGGTGCTTTCTCTGGTTATGCGGCAGCACTTGGCTTATTAGTAGGTAAAGAATTCCCTGAAGTTCCATTTGCGTCTATCGCATTTGTTGGTCCTCTTGTATCAGGTGCCCTTCGTCCTGTAGGCGGTTGGTTAGCAGATAAGATCAATAGCGGTACAAAAGTTACCTTTGTAAGCCTTCTCGGTCTATGTGCAACAACAGCGCTAATTGCAGTTGGCGTAGATATGCACAACTTCCCATTCTTCTTTGCTATGTCCGTGTTGACATTCGTATGCTGTGGCTTCGCAACTGGTGCTACATTCCGTATGATTCCTCACGTATTTGGCAATCCATTGCTTTCCTCTTTAATTACAGGTTTCGTTGCTGCCGTAGCTGCATACGGTGCTTTCATTACACCTAAAATCTTCGGCTTCACATATTCCACATTCGGTAATATCTATCCAGCCTTCGCAGTATTGTTAGCCTTCAACATCGTAACTGTAGCAGTATGCTACTGGTTCTACGTACGTAAGGCAGCAAATATGAACGTATAATTTTCTGGAACAGAAAATTTACGTTCACTGGACCGTACAACAAAATATAATTCACTTTTCTTAACTAAGTGATAAAAGAAACCCCGTATCTCTCCTCCATACTTATCAGGTCTGCGGCCTAGGGCCTTGACCTCGTAAGTCGGATTGATGCGGGGTTTTCTTTTATGAAAATATAGTTATGGATAAGCTACTCAAACATAGTGAATTATATTTTACGCAGTACAAGACGTTAACAAATTTTCTGTTCAAAATTATAGCCTTCATTTCGAGGGAAGAAAAGGGACTGCTAGTGATATGTACCCCCTTTACTGGACAACCAGTAAAGGGGGTATTTTCATGAGATA
>NZ_UQYC01000109.1 GCF_900545205.1 uncultured Veillonella sp.
GTGCAGCCTCGATAATGCCTTTATTAACCTCTAAAATAGAGTTTTCAAAGAGTCGCGCAAGATAAGGCGCAATGAATATAACAAGCGGTACGATGGCCGCCGTTGTACCAACCCGAGTACCAACAATCATCTTTGTTAATGGTAAGATAAACACCATCAAGATGATAAATGGGACGGAACGCACAATATTAACAATTGTATTTGTAATGGTGTAAACAATGCTATTTTTAACAATACCATTCGGATTTGTTACCACCAGTGTCACTGCGATAATCAGCCCTAGTACGGTACCAATGAATAGAGATAGGAACACCATGTATAATGTTTGTTCTGCAGCTAGTAATAACTGCGAACCTGGAACACCAAGTTCTTGCATGAAGAAGTCCATTATAGTGTCACCTCCTGCCATTCAATACCTTGTGTCACAAGATACTCTTTCACCTTGCCCACCTCAAGATCGTCGCCAATAAACTGAACAATAAAAATACCAAGTACTGTATGCTCTAGCTCTGTTACGGTAGCGAATAATACACTTGTTTCCAAATCAAATGTTTTATTAATATGATATAGAACATTATCGGTCGTATTATTTCCTAAAAAGTGCATCTTAAGAATTGTATATGGCCTTTTATCACAAGCCAAGGTATGTTTCACTGTTGATGGAATTTCATCAGGAATTACAGTACGTACAAATCGTTTAGTTGTTTCATGTTTAGGTTTACTAAACACCTCAAGTACAGAGCCACTCTCTATAAGCTTTCCATGTTCCATAACCACAACGCGGTTACAAATTTTTTGAATTACATCAATCTCATGAGTGACGATAACAACTGTTACCCCAAGTTCACGATTAACGCGCTCCAATAATTGAAGAATAGACTCTGTCGTATCTGGATCAAGAGCACTTGTTGCTTCATCGCATAAAAGAATCGATGGATCTGTAGCTAACGCACGGGCAATGCCAACGCGCTGCTTTTGACCACCTGATAATTCACCTGGATAGGCATTTGCTTTATCCCCTAAATCAACAAAGTCTAACAAGGTTTTAACCTTCTTATCAATCTCTGATTTAGGAACCTTATTTAGAATTAATGGAATCGCCACATTATCATATACAGACTTAGCATTCAACAAATTGAACTGTTGAAATACCATGCCGATGCGCTTACGCACCTTTCTAAGCTCGTTAAAACTTAAGCCATTGATATTCACACCATCTATTTCAACATGACCAGAGGTAGATACCTCTAAGGCATTAATCATGCGAAGCAGTGTAGATTTACCAGCTCCACTGAAGCCAATTATGCCAAATATATCGCCTTTTTCTATGGTAAAGTTTACATCAGATAATGCAGTAACCTTTTGCTTATTAACGTCAAACTCTTTCGTTACATTTCGTATAGCAATCACTGTACCACCTCTTTCCCTACAAGATAGTAGGAATTAATCTTAACTTAAAACATATCTTTAAGGTATGTTTTAATTATGTACTTAGATTACTACAATTTATAAGGACTGTCAAACAAAAAAGAACCTTACCCATCAATAGGTTAAGGTTCTCTTTTATATAACGCTTATATTATAAGGGTTTATATCCCTATTTTTATATCTTTTACATCAAATCTAGATGATTCAGACTCTAACAAAATTAACTTATCTATATCGATTAAAGAGATATAAGGATCCTAAAATAACAGGTGCCCCAATATAGAGGCCCATATTTGGTATTTCGCCTAATAAAAAGGCTGCTACTATAGCTGCCACAATCGGCGAGATATACATAAAATTAGTTACATCAGACACCTTTTCGGCATGTTCAAAGGCATAGCTCCAGAATACAAATCCTAATGCACTAGAGAAGAATGCTAAGTACAACATAGCAAGCTTTGCACTAATAGGTGCGGCTCCAATCATATCAATAGCGTGATCTGCAAATGGCAATGCCATAATAGCACCGGTAAACATGGACCACATGGCAATAGTGATGGAGTTATACCCTTTCAAGCTAAGTCCGCGATTCAGAATATTATAAACTGCAAATAGTACCATCCCTATCAACGTCCATATGGCGCCCATAGGAATCGTTAAGGTTGAGTTCCAAAGAATAATAACCGCTACACCTACAAAGGCTGTTACAGTGAAAAGCCACCCAATAGGTCGTATTCTATCTTTATAAACAATCAATGCCATCAGTGCCGTTACCATCGGCGTTAATGCCATAATAATACTCGATGTTGCTGCCGGTATTGTTCGTAAGCCTTCGTTAAACACAACTTGGTAAATGAAGTTCCCTGTAGCGCCTAATAAAATATATACGCCCCACTCACGCCAAGATGTAGGAATGTGTAAACCTTTGAATACACCAATAATCAGCATGAGTATAGCACCACCTACAACCCTTGCTACAGATAGGGTCAAGGCGTCTACAGATTGCAATGCCACTTTTCCAAAAGGGAACGCCGTAGCCCATACGGCAATGGTAGCAGATGCCCCTAAGATAGCTTTCATTCGATTTGTCATTAGCATCCACCTTTCTACGTAGTTCCTAAATCAATACTATCTAAATATTACCATATTAAGGCCCTAGTATTCCAAGAATGTACATCACACTATATCGAATACTTTCTATTTATTGATATAAATTTTCATTATTTAAAGATAATACAAAAATCAAAATTCCAGGTACACACCTCCATTTTTACCAACTTAAACGTTATAATTACTGGATTTTAAATGATAAACCTATTATTGTAGAATTTTAAATAAGAACTATTCTTACGAAAATCGCATGGCATGTATTGAAAATATATATCATTTAAAATTTGTGAAATCGAAACAAACATTGTACACTATAGGCATAGAAATCTATAGTTATATCCTTTTATGGAGGTGCAAAATGCAACATACTGCATGGAAAGATTTTAACACAGGTGTGTGGGATAAAGCCGTTGATGTACGCGACTTTATTCAAAGAAACTATATCCCCTATGAAGGGGACGACTCCTTCCTTGCTGGTCCTACAGAAAGAACGACAAAATTATGGGACCAAGTAATGAAGCTTTACGAAGAAGAACGTGAAAAAGGCGGCATGCTCGATGCCGATACTTCCGTGGCCACACACATTACTGCCCATGCGCCAGGATATATCGACAAAGACCTTGAAACAATCGTTGGTTTGCAAACTGACAAACCGTTAAAACGCGCTATGTTCCCTTATGGTGGCTTGCGCACAGCGAAATCCGCTATTGAAGAATACGGCTTCAAAATGGATCCGCAAACAGAAGACTTCTTCAGAAAACATCGTAAAACTCACAATGACGGCGTATTTGATGTATATACACCAGAAATGCGTGCTGCTCGTACAGCTCATATCGTAACAGGTTTACCTGATGCTTACAGCCGTGGCCGTATCATCGGTGACTATCGCCGTATCGCGTTGTACGGTGTTGATTACCTTATCGAAGACAAAAAAGAACAATTCAGCATCACAATGGGCGATATGCTGGAAGATGTAATTCGCGACCGCGAAGAAATCCAAGAACAAATTCGTTCCTTGAAAGAATTAAAAGAAATGGCTGCGTCTTATGGTTACGACATTTCTGGACCAGCTAAAGACGTTAAAGAAGCTATGCAATGGATCTACTTCGGCTACCTTGGCGCTATTAAAGAGCAAAATGGTGCTGCTATGTCCATCGGCCGTAACTCTACATTCCTCGACATCTACGCAGAACGTGACCTTCGCAATGGTACATATACAGAAGAACAAATCCAAGAATTCGTAGATCATTTCATCATGAAATTGCGTATGGTTCGCTTCGCACGTATCCATGAATACAATAATTTGTTCACAGGTGACCCTGTTTGGACTACTGAATCTATCGGTGGTATGGGTACTGACGGTCGTACATTGGTTTCCAAAATGTCCTTCCGTTACCTACATACATTGACTAACCTTGGTCCTGCTCCAGAACCAAACCTCACTGTATTGTGGTCCCCTCGCATGCCTATCGGCTTCCGCCGCTTCTGTGCGAAATTGTCCATCGAAACATCTTCCATCCAATACGAAAATGACGACTTGATGCGTCCTAACTCTGGTGATG
>NZ_UQYC01000110.1 GCF_900545205.1 uncultured Veillonella sp.
CGCTGTTAAATCCTTGGTTGGTCAATACCATCATCCAGAATGGAATTTCAAAACTGTAAAAACAGGGGATTCCGTAGATATCGGTAACGGTAAATCTTTGGTATTCGTTGAAATGCGCATGCTTCACTGGCCTGATTCCATGGCGACGTACATGACTGGCGACAATATCTTGTTCTCCAACGATGCCTTTGGTCAACATTTTGCGGTAGAAGAATTGTGGGCTGATAAGGCTGATCAATGCCGTTTATGGGCAGAGGCGATGAAATATTACGCTAATATTTTGAATCCATTCTCTCCATTGGTAAAAGCAAAGGTTGAAGAGATTCAAAAGCTTAACTTGCCAATCGATATTATCGCTACAAGTCATGGTGCTATTTGGCGTGAAAATCCATTGCAAATCGTAGAAAAATACTATGAATGGTCTCAAGCCTACCAAGAAGACCAAATTACAGTGGTGTACGATACGATGTGGGATGGTACAAAGAAATTGGCTCATAAAATTGCTGATGAAATTGCAAAAGAATCTCCTGATACACGAGTTAAGATCTTTAATATCAGTAAAACCAATAAAAATGACATCATGACAGAAGTATTCAAGTCTAAAGCCATTGCTGTTGGTTCCCCAACTGTAGGGAATAGTGTATTATCTGCTGTAGCAGGTTGGCTCGACTTCTTACGTGAGTTGAAGTTTAAAAACAAAAAAGCTGCTGTATTCGGTACCTATGGTTGGTCTGGTGAATCTACAAAGGTACTTCGTGAAGAATTAACTAAATATGGATTCTCTGTTGTTGAACCAGAAATTAAATGTAACTGGAACCCAGATACAGATGATTTTGGCAAAGCAGAAGAACTTGTAAAAGCTTTGCTAGCTTAATATATAAAAAGCTCCTAGCGTTCATAGAACGTAGGAGCTTTTTGATTTTTATGATAGCTATGGAAAGAATATGGATGCTGTATATATAGATTAAGCCTTGTTTTGTAAACTTATGCGGATATTTTGGGTGATATATGTATACTTATCAACTTATTTAAGTAGATGTAGAATACTATTAAGAATAAATATAAAATTATTATAAAATTCAGAAAAATGATTAATTATTCTCTTATTAGAATTTCAGAAAGAGTTCATGAAGTTAATATGAATAAGGACTGATAGGCTATTTGAAATATTTATAAAACTTATTAAAGCGACGATTATTTATAAGTTATACAAAATATATTCTGTAGAATCCTTAAAAAGGTGTGATTTTTCTTACTCATCATTAAAAATGATGAGCATATTGATACAACAAAGAATGCCAGTAATCATGCTATTTTTTGGAATTATGAAGAGTTATTAATGAACTTTATATGGGAAAAAGGCTTGTTTATATCGTAAAACTTTGATATGCTATGCGGGTAATCAACAATATAAATTTTTCTTAAATTGAATCAAATATATTTCTTATGTGAGAAGTGAGAAGTATATTTTATCAGCCCGAGGAGAGAGGCGGAACTTAGAGAGGTTGAAAAATTGTATTGTGTTTGGTTAAGAATTTTAATTTAGTGAGGGTGTAAGATGAGAGAAAACAAACATTCCAAAAAATTAGCGTTTGCTGTATTGGCTGCTGCTGCAGCTGTAGGTGCTACTGTTGCTCCTGTAAGTGCAGCAACACCTGTATCTACAGCAGATGGTTTTATTTTTGCAGCCGTAGGTGATCAAGCTGGTCAAACCCCAGATACTACACATAATAGTATTTCTTATGGTACTGTTGCAAATGGTACAGCTACTAGCATCGCTGTAGGTCAAGGTAATACAATTACAAGCGCTAATGGTTCTAGCAGTGCATACGGTAACCAAAACTCCATTAATGGTAACCAAGCTAATGCTTTCGGTGATGGCAATACTGTAAAAGGTGCTTTTGCACAAGCTTTCGGTGATAGCAACGTAATCAATGGTACAAATGCAATCGGTTATGGCTATAACAATACTGTAGCTGGTACAACTACAAACTACCGTGATCGTACTTTCGATAATGAACCAGATTCTGCTACACTTTTGAACGGCTCTTGGAATAGTAATTCCGTAGCAATCGGTTCTGAAAATACTGCATTAGGTAGCTCTGCATTAGCAGTCGGCAATAAGGCTCAAGCGAGTATGAGCGAATCCATTGCTATCGGTCATGAAGCTCAAGCTGACAAAACTTGGGGCATTGCAATTGGTACTCGTGCAACTGCTTCCGATGTACGTTCTTTAGCTCTTGGTCACCAAGCAAAATCTACTGGTTACAAAGCTAATGCAATCGGTGCTGATGCTACAGCAAATGGCAACCATGCTAATGCAATTGGTTCCTCTGCAACAGCAACTGGCGATCATGCACAAGCATTCGGTGCTGGTGCACAAGCAACAGGCGTACGTACTAACGTATTCGGTTCTGATGCAGCTGCGACTGCTGACTACAGCATTGCAATCGGTAACAAAGCTAATGCTTCCACTGCAAACTCCATTGCATTAGGTGCTAACTCTACTACTCGTTCTGCTACTAACGTAACTAACGCAACAGTAGCTGGTCATACATATGGTGGCTTCGCAGGCACTAGCCCTGTAGGTTCTGTGTCCGTTGGTAAAGCTGGCCAAGAACGCCAAATCCACAACGTAGCAGCTGGTAAAATTTCCGCTGACTCCACAGATGCTGTAAACGGTAGCCAATTGTACTCCGTAGCAAATGATTTGCAAACTCAAATCAACAATTCCACACCAGGTGCAATCAACAATAATATCAATAGCTTGAATAACCGTGTTGGTAATGTTGAAAAACGCGTTAATAAAGTAGGTGCAGGTTCTGCTGCATTGGCTGCATTGCATCCATTGGACTTCAACCCAGATGACAAATGGACAATTGCTGCTGGTTATGGTCACTACCACAACGCTAACTCCGCTGCATTAGGTGCTTTCTACCGTCCTAACGAAGATACAATGTTCTCCGTTGGTGGTACTGTAGGTACTGGCGAAACTCAATTGAACGCTGGCGTATCCATCCGTCTTGGTAAACGTTCCCCTGAATCCCGCTCTCGTGTAGCTATGGGTCGTGAAATTGCTGAATTGAATGCACGTCTTCAAGATATGGAAAACAAATATAACAACTTGTTACAAATCTTGACTCCACATGCAATCGATCCTAGCAAAACTGCTGAATTCCCAGATGTTCCTCGTAATCACTGGGCTTACCAATATATTAGTCAATTGGCTGGTAATGGTATCCTTGTTGGCTACCCTGATGGCACATTCAAAGGCGACGTTAAGATGACTCGTTACGAATTCGCTACTATGTTGTACCGTGCACTTCAAAATGGTGCTCCTATCGATGACAACATGAAACGTGCTATGAACGAATTTGGTCCTGAATTACAAAATATTCGTCTTAACCACTTCCGTGTTGACCGTATTTCTGGTGCTGACAACGATCGTCATAAAACAGAACGTGTTCGCGTTAACAACGAACCTAAAAACCAACGCGACGTATACGGTTCCCGTATTAATCAATAGTATATTGATAACTTCCCCTCGAGCTTGTGAAAGCTCAAAAACAGGATGTATCTCAGCGATACATCCTGTTTTTTTTATGCTTATATATAATTGATATATTAACCCTGAAATATAAATAGTAAAATTAATATTTATACATCTTATGTATATTGGATAACTTTTATAATAGAAAAATACCAGTATTACAATATATCATTCTGTGTTTTCTTATTGGGCATAAAAACTTCATATAATATTTATGTAAAAATCTTGAAAGTAAATACATATAGGTGTATAATAACGTTCATAAGTAATAAATATACATAGTTTATGAATAAAAATATAGATATGAGGGAAAGACCATGAAAGAATTTAGACAATTAACTGTAGCAGATACAGCAGAATATCATAAGGTATTAATCGACGGCTATGCAGCAATTAAGGACTATCCGATTACATTCGATGC
>NZ_UQYC01000111.1 GCF_900545205.1 uncultured Veillonella sp.
TGAAAAGGAGAGGGCTATGATTTCTGTATTCGACGCAAATCCTGTTGTTTTTGAAGATACTGATCGTACATTGACGGTTAGTTATAATGGTGTACTCTGTAAAGATGCAAATGGTACTGTTACGACTGATATTGATTTTGATGACGTAAATGAGCTATATCTTACAAGATATTTAAATTCAAATAGTAACTATTCGATTATATTTAGAGACCATAATTGGAAAAACATAGAAGGTCAAGATTTAGATACTGACCGTAAAGGATCTAATGCTGGTCACAATATCCGCGAAACAAAATCAATCATTGCTGCCTTTGCTCGCCATAAATTGACAGCGGATTTTCCTGCAAATTTAGATACTCTTCAATTGCCACTTGATTACTCCTACATGGGAAAACGAGAAATTACCATTAAAAATGGTGTTATCTCAAATGGTAAGGTAGATATCTCTATTAATGAAATTCGCCGCGTAGTATGTGCATCTAATGGTACGATTAGCAAATTATTAGTCTATAAGGAAGAAAAACCTAGTTCATTCTTTAAAAAGATTTTTGACAAATGTGATATGAAAATCACCTTAAACGCGATTACCTTGCCATTATTAGAAGCTATCGTAACGCGCAATACAGGCCATGGTATCGACTTCAGTCGTGGTAATGGCTTTGACCAAAAGGATTCCAACTATATTATCATTCGCTACCTTGACTCTGGATTCTTCCTAGAAAAAGACGGTACAGCACCTACAGAATGGCAAAAAACTGCGGCTGAGACTACAGCTAAATTTAATTACGATGTAAAAACATTATTAATATAATATTAGTTTTATTGTGAAAGTTAGGAGTTACTATGTCTGTATATCAATTTTCTCTGCCTAATAAGTCTGGTGAATTGCAATCACTACAAAATTTTGAAGGCAAAGTTCTTATCGTTGTTAATACGGCAAGTAAGTGTGGATTTACTCACCAATATGAGGGGTTAGAGGCTCTTTATAAGAAATACAACGAACAAGGTTTAGAAATTATTGCGGTTCCTTCCAACCAGTTTGGCGAGGAAGAGCCTGGTTCTAATACCGAAATTCAATCCTTTTGCAAGGTAAATTATGGGGTTACTTTTACTGTGATGGGTAAATCTGATGTGCGTGATGAAAGTGCCTTGGATTTATTCAAATATATGATTAAAGAGCAACCATTTAAAGGGTTCCCGCCTAGTGATAAGACAGAAATGCTTACAGACTATCTCAATGACATTGATCCTAACTATCTAACGGACGATGAGGTAAAGTGGAACTTTACTAAATTTGTTATAGATCGTAAAGGTAATGTGGTAGGGCGCTTTGAGCCTGTTGTAAAACCGATGGAAATGGAATCTTTTATTAAAACATTATTATGATTTTGGCAGACGACTAAATTTTAGGGAATAAGTGACATTGATTTATAATATCTCTTGCTTCTTAAAAGTGTTCGTTTAGTAGCGTACTTAGTATGGTAAAGAAAAGAACCGCTAGTTTTGTAACTAGCGGTTCTTTTGTGTATATAGTAATATTAGCGAACATAAATATTTGTACCCTAAAAAAAGATACCATAAAATGCTTGAAATAGTAAAAATATGTGATAACATTTGAATTATATTAGAGCGAAAAGGAGAATTACAATGGCAGAGCAACTCGTAAATGTTCATGATTTAGTGGGCCGCTGTCCCTATGCAACGAGCCAAAAGTTATTAGCCGGCAAATGGTCTTTATTGATCATGCACGAATTATCTGAAGGTCCTGTGCGCTTCCGTGAGTTAGAGCGCCGCTTATATCCAATTACGCAAGCCACTCTTACGAGAGCGCTTCGCCAAATGGAGGATGATGGTCTTGTACATCGTGAAGTATATGGTACTATTCCACCTAAGGTAGAATATAGTCTTACCGAAGTGGGGGCAGAGTTTAAAGCGGTTCTCGCATCTCTTGAAAAATGGGGGAACCAATATATTGACTATATGAAAGCCGCTGGCCGTATTTAAGAAACGGCAGCGGCATTTCTGCCCTTATTATGTTATACATGTGGGGATTATATATTTGATATGGCTTAACAAAGCCTTTATATATGTTATAAATAGCCATTTGTTTATGCCATGTATTAAGAAAAATATGGTATAATAAACAATACGAATGATATAAATTCTCAATAAATGAGAGGTATTGATAATAATGTTGAATGTTACTTTTTTAGCGCATAGCGGCTTTCTTGTAGACGACGGTAAGCGTTGCTATGTGTTTGATTATTATAAAGATCCTAACAATATTGTTTGGCAATTAGCAAAGCGTGGCCGTGAGCTTTGGTTCTTTGTAAGCCATGTTCATGCAGATCATTTTAATCCATCTATTACAGAATTTGATGGTCCTCAAACACGCTACATTTGCCATCAAGATGTGCCATTAGAAGGCAAGGTGAAGAAATGCATTACCATGCGCCCAGGTCATGATGCGACATTAGATGATGTAGGCATTCATATGTATGGTAGTACCGATGAAGGTGGTTCTTTCTACGTAAAGACAAATACGGCTAACATCGATTCTGATTCTATCTTCCACGCCGGTGACCTCAACTGGTGGCATTGGCTTGGTGATACGCCAGAGAATAATGCTGATGCAAAACGCATGGCATGGCGTGAGTTCAAAGAATTAGACGGTTTGTCTGTCGATGTAGCGATGTTCCCTGTAGATAATCGTTTGGAAGACGCTATGGAGTGGGGCAGCATTGAGTTTTTACGCCGCGTAGAGGTGAAAAAAGCCTTTATTCCGATGCATCTAAATGGCCCACTATGGACACCATCTGTGTATTTTAAAGCTCTCTTTGGGGATGTCCCTGTATGGGAACCTCAAAAAGAAGGCGATGAATGTACATTTTAACTGAAGTGTTAATCGGATGCTCTAGCAGGTGATGGATACACATATTAAATATACTTTCACAAGTTGTTGTAGTACGTGAAAGTTCGTGGCCTCTATGGTCACTACGTTATATGGGGAGAGTCTATATACGTAATTCAGTAAGTTAGGATCAAGTGATGATGAAAACTAAACCAGTGGCAACCACCCTATTGGTTGTCATGGCTATTATATTTTTAATTTCATATCCACAACGGCAAGATATGTTTTGGGCATTTATCATGCACGTATCTGGGGCCGCTATGATCGGTGGCTTGGCGGATTGGTATGCGGTGACGGCGCTCTTTACAAAACCTTTGGGGATACCTTTTAAGACTGCTATCTTACCACGCAGTAAGGAACGTCTTATACAAATGGGGCGCACCATGCTCAGTGAAGAACTATTGCGCGTGCCTCAAATGTACTATGCCATCAAAAAAGAACGGGTTATGGTCCGCATTATTGAATACGGCATGAGTGATGTAGGACAAGGCCAAATGCGCGATATTTTGTACGGTGTAGGAAATCAGGTTTTGTCCCATATGGACATTGAGCCGATGCGCCAGGAAATCAATAAAGCCATATATAAAGGCGTGACAAACTGGAAGGCGACACCGCTCGTTATCTTGTTTGGCCGCTGTATGTTAGAACGCCATACGGCGAGCATTTTCTGGCTATATTTTAACCGTACTTGTCAGCGCGTCATTGCATCGAATCAGGTATATCCGTACTTGTACCGCGTAATGTTAGACATTATGAAAACCTATACGAAGGACTCCTTCTTCCGTGAATTAGCCATTGCCTTTGGCGGTGATGGTCTTTCACCAGAACGATTAGTAGAAACGGTACAGAAAAAGGCGGTTCAATTCCTTAAGGATAATGAGTCCATCGACTCTGATTTAGGTCGTTACGTATGGGGCCAAGCCATTCGTTTCTTCAATAATTTGGAAACCAATGCAGAGTGGCAAGCATTCATCGAAGAGCATAAGGATCAATGGATTAAGATGGTTCTCGAAGAATGGGAAGG
>NZ_UQYC01000112.1 GCF_900545205.1 uncultured Veillonella sp.
AGCACGTGTTGCATGGGTAACGCGACCTGCTGCATTGAGCCGTGGGGCTAAGGTGAAACCAATATGTCCAGATGTTATAGTTCGTTCATGGAGACCTGCTACATCGATTAGCTTTTTAATTCCTAGATTTGGATGACTATTCATCTTTTCAAGGCCTGCTTTTACGATGATGCGGTTCTCACCGACTAACGGCACAACGTCCGCCACAGTGCCTAATGCAACGATATCTAAATCATCTAAATACCATTCACCAGTCTTTGTAAGCCACAATGCTTGGCATAATTTAAAAGCAACCCCAACACCGGATAAGTTTTTATCCTTGTAAGGACAATCCTTTTGCTTGTGGTTAATAACAGCCTTTGCTCGTGGAATCAAATCTGGTGCCGTATGATGATCCGTAATAATCATATCGATACGGTCACGTACAGCCTCTACAATATAGTAAGAGCTAATACCGCAGTCTACGGTAATAACTAGAGATGTTCCCCTCTCTATAAGGTGCTCTAAAGCCTCTAAATTGAGGCCATACCCTTCGCTTTGACGCTCTGGTATGTAATAGGTAACATCGGCACCTAGTTTCTTTAAAAATCGATATAGAACAGATGTGGCAGTAATGCCATCTACATCATAATCACCATAAATAACGATTGGTTTATGTTTTTCAATTGTCTCCTGAACTAGCGAAACAGCTACATCCATATCTTTTAATGCGAATGGATCTAACAAATCAGACAAAGAGCCTTGTAAAAACCGACGCCCTTCATCAACATCTATGTGGCGATTAACCATTAATTTGGCCACAATAGGATTCACACCAAGTTCACGGATTAAGATATTCTCTTGTTCTTTGTCGCTTGTGGAAATGCGCCAACGTTTTTTCTTAATCATCATATCCCTCAGTAGTTTATAATCAATATTAGTATAAAACTTCAACGTATTATCATTATCATTTTTATTTATTATACATCAAAAAGTGAACAAAATAAACTATTTTATATATTTTATTCTCATTTAAGCTTTGTGTTTTTCTCAACAAAAAAGAACCTCCCATTATCAATAGGAGGTTCTCGATCAGTGAATTACTTAGAACCGGAAGTCTCGTTCGCCGTCTTTCATCTGTGCAATATAAGCTTTAGCTTTATCTTTAACTAAATCATTTTTGATATTTTCTAACTGTTGTTCAATAACCTTAGCGCCATGAGCTTTAGTTTTTTCATCACCATAATCCATGATGTATTCGTTCAATGTCATCAATGCATTAGGTTGGCAACAGTTATGGATTTGACCGGATTTAGCGAGGGCCATAAATCTGTCCCCTGTTCTACCTGCTCGATAGCATGCAGTACAGAAGCTAGGCACATATCCAAGATCTAGTAACCAATCTACGATTTCATCTAATGTACGTGTGTCACTGCGATCAAATTGAGCCGAATTATCCTCTGGTTTCTCTTCTTCTTTGTAACCACCTACGCTAGTACGAGAGCCCCCACTAATTTGGGAGATACCTAATGCCAAACCGCGTTCACGCATGGATTGACTTTCACGGGTAGACATAATCATACCTGTATACGGTGTGGATACACGAATAAGAGCAACGATTTTCTCAAATATATCGTCAGGTACAGCATTACTGAAATCATCTACATCGATATCATCAGCTGGACAAATACGAGGTACAGAAATTGTATGTGGACCTACACCAAATACTGCTTCTAAATGCTCTGCATGCATCAACAAACCTACAAAATCATATTTATAATGTTCTAAGCCATAAAGAACACCGATACCTACATCATCAATGCCACCTTGCATAGCGCGGTCCATCGCCTCTGTATGGTAGGCATAGTCGCTCTTAGGGCCTGTTGGATGAAGTGCTTCGTAGTTTTCTTTATTGTACGTTTCTTGGAATAATGTATATGTACCAATACCAGCTTCATGTAATTTCTTGTAATCCTCAACAGAGCAAGCTGCAATATTTACGTTTACACGGCGAATTTCGCCATTTTTATTTTTAATACCGTAAATAGTCTTGATAGATTCCAAAATATATTCAAGAGGATTATTAAGAGGATCTTCACCAGACTCAATAACAATGCGCTTATGCCCCATTGCTTCTAAGGCAATAACCTCTTCTCTAATTTGGTCTTGAGTCAACTTTTTACGTTTAATATCGCGATTTTTAGAGTGGTACGGACAGTATACACAACCATTAATACAATAGTTAGACAAATATAATGGTGCAAATAGAACGATGCGATCACCATAAATAGCTTTCTTGATTTCTTTAGCTAACGCATAAAGCTTTTCCTTATATTCAGGCAACGGACATTCTAATAGAACAGCTGCTTCTCTATGGTTTAACCCCTTAAATGTAGCAGCTTTTGCTAAAATAGCATCTAACAACTCCCTATTTTCCTTGTTTTCCTCTGCATAGGCAAGGGTGTCAAGGATTTCCTGATGGGAAATAAATTCCTCCGCCTTTGGAGATTTTACATCATACATAGTACTTACCTCAAATCTTTCTAGTGGCAACGCCACCCCTCTTTAGGTATATGAAAGTATATGACAACCAGTCTTCTGGTATTTCACTGATACTGTACATAGTATACCACTATTCCTACTAAAAAACATAGGAATTTGACACACAATAATAAAAGGTTACTCCCTCATAAGAGGAAGCAACCTTTATAGTATGGGAATTTCTAATTTATATCGATTATCTATATCGAATATGATTAAAATGTATATCAGTATTTCCCTTAATTAGATTCGCCTAGAAACGATAAAAAATCCCTAGTGGAAAACCACTAGGGATTAATAGTCATTGTAAAATTAAGCTTCTACAGGGTATACGCTAACTTTACGGTTATAACGACCAGCACGTTCAAATGCTACTTTACCAGGCACAAGTGCGAATAAAGTGTCATCTTTACCGATACCTACGTTAGTACCAGGGTGGAAGTGAGTACCACGTTGACGAACGATGATGTTACCGCTCTTTACGATGGAACCATCATGGCATTTAACACCAAGACGTTTAGATTCACTATCACGACCGTTACGAGTACTGGACACACCTTTTTTATGTGCGAACAATTGCAAATCAAAAGTAAACATTAAGTTCACCTCCTATATTTCGTGTATTTGGACAAACTCTGGATATTGACGGCTAATTTCCTTTAAACCAAGGAGCATAGTCCCCAGAATATCCTGTCCACTCTGGTTAATCGTACCAGAGAGAACCATATCACATTGACCTTCGCTATTCGTATACTCCCCTTCTTGCTGAGCAATTTGGGTAAGTCCTAACATTGCCGTTGCCGATAAGGCAGACACTGCAGCACATACGATATCGAAGCCATGATCATCATATCCTGCATGACCGGACATGTGACAACCAATTACTTGACCATCACGATTCCGCTGGATTCCAATGGAAACCATAATTAAGCTTGGATAGATTCAATACGAACTTTTGTGAACGGTTGACGATGGCCTTGACGACGACGGTAGTTGGATTTAGCTTTGTATTTGAATACTAAGATTTTTTTACCTTTACCATGCTCAAGAACTGTACCTGTAACTTTTGCACCGTTTACAAGAGGAGCGCCAACTTTAACGTCGCCGTCATTCACTACAGTCAAAACTTCTTCGAATGTAACGGATTCGTTAGCAGCTGCTTCCAATTTTTCGATAGTAATTACATCGCCTTCAGCAACGCGATATTGTTTACCACCAGTTTTAATAATTGCGTACATGAGAACACCTCCTTGTTATCGAACTCGCTGAATTCGGTATCCCGACCCGAACATCGGTCGGGCGTTTAAACCTGCTTCACGCGGATTGCAAAGTTCAGTAAACCGAACTAATACTGATATAGTATATCGTATTTAC
>NZ_UQYC01000113.1 GCF_900545205.1 uncultured Veillonella sp.
CCCCGATTCTCTTGAAGGTAAGACGGGTTTCCATTCCATTGGCAATACCGCGAACTTGCTTGCTGATGTTGTAGATGGTCACATTGTAATTAGCGACAAAGATGCTGCTAATACATCTGATGATAAATCTGCAGATGATAAAGCTGCAGACGACAGCAAACAAGCTGATGATGCTGCATCCAAGGATAATAAATAATCGATAGGCTATCGACACTAACTAACGAATCCCTTACAACTCTCTCCATACACAAACTAATGATAGACCTATTGATACTGAAAGCATCCCACATAATGTGGGATGCTTTTTTGTGTCTTAATATGCATTTTAATATGTGTATTAATAAAGAAATTTTGTATATATGATAAAAATCATTGCTAATATATCGATTTATTTAGTATAATCATATCTATAAATTCAATATTCTATAGAATTTAAAAAAGAGATGAAGAAAGGGAGGAGATTATTGATGTCACATTATGTAGATCTAAATAGCGATTTAGGTGAAAGTTTTGGCAACTATACATTAGGCATGGATAGTGAAGTACTAAATCACGTAACTAGTGCTAATGTTGCTTGCGGATGGCATGCTGGGGATCCTCTCATTATGGATGCTACAGTTCGCATGTGCAAGGAGAAGGGCGTAGCCGTAGGGGCTCATCCTGGATATCCTGATTTAATGGGCTTTGGTCGTCGAGCAATGGCAGTCAATCCTGCAGAGGCTAAAGCGTATATGATATATCAAGTTGGTGCATTGCAAGCCTTCTGTGATAGCTATGGCGTTACATTACAACATATGAAATTACATGGTGCTTTTTATAATACTGCTTGTGTCACTCCTGCATTGGCAGATGCTGTATTAGATGGATTACAAGCGGTAAACCCTAATATTGCAGCTATGGTGTTGAGCGATAGCTATATTGCAAAAGAAGCAGAGCGTCGAGGCATTCCTGTAATTCAGGAGGTCTTTGCTGATCGCGGTTATACTGATGAAGGTACATTGGTACCTCGTACAGAACCAGGCGCTTTCATAAAAGACCCTCAAGAGGCTCTTGAACGAGTTCTTATGATGGTTACAGAAGGCAAGGTTGTAACAAATACAGGTAATACTATTGATATTGTAGCCGATTCAGTATGCGTACACGGCGATAACCCAGAAGCGATAGCTTTCACAAATTACATCCGTGAAGGCCTTACGAAAGCGGGCGTTACAGTGGCTAATTTTCAAAATCGTAAATAGTAAAACGGCGATTTAAAATTAAGCAATACATAACAAATACGTAATAAATAGTGAATATGTAGTAAATAGTAAGTACATAATAGATAGTTAATAAATTATTGTGTGGAGGTTTTTATGAAACCAATTTCAGGTAAAGCAAGTTTATCTGTCCTCTTGGGGGCAGCTTTCTTGATGGCCACGTCCTCTATTGGGCCGGGCTTTATGTTACAAACGGCGGCATTTACGAATGATTTAAAAGCAGACTTTGCGTTTGCCATCATTGTGTCTGTTATTTTTTCAATTATTGCACAGCTTAATGTGTGGACAATCATTGGCATATCTAAAATGCGTGGTCAAGATATTGCTAATAAAGTATTGCCAGGACTTGGCTATTTCGTAGCATTCTTGATTTCTCTTGGAGGCCTTGCTTTCAATATCGGTAACATTGGGGGCGCATCTATGGGCCTAAATATTGTATTTGGTATTGATACAACGACTGCAGCGGCTATCAGTGGTATCCTTGGTATTCTATTGTTCGCCTCTCCAAAAATGGGTGGTGTACTAGACAACACAGCGAAAATTCTTGGTACTGTTATGCTAGTATTGATTGGCTATGTAGCATTCTCTACAAATCCGCCAGTGGCTGAAGCAGCTACTCATGCGGTGGCACCGACGCATTATCCATGGCTTGCAACTATTACCCTTATCGGTGGTACCGTAGGTGGTTACATTACATTCTCTGGCGGTCACCGCCTCATTGATGCAGGTATTACTGGTCAAGAACATTTGAAAGATGTACGTCGTGCAGCCTTCATGGGTATGTCCGTAGATGCAGTGGTTCGTATCTTGTTATTCCTAGCCGTTCTTGGTGTTGTATCCATGGGCTTTGCGTTAGATCCTAAAGATCCAGCTGGCTCTGCATTCCTTTTAGGGGCTGGTGAAATTGGTCATAAATTATTCGGTATCGTATTCTTCTGTGCAGCCTTAACATCTGTAGTGGGTGCAGCGTACACATCCGTGTCCTTCTTAAAAACATTGTTCAAAGTGGTAGAACGCAATGAAAAATTGACTATTATGGCCTTTATCTTCGTTTCTACATGTATTTTGATCTTCATTGGTAAACCAGCATCCTTATTGATTTTAGCGGGTTCTGTAAACGGGTTGATCTTGCCGATTACATTGGCAGTAATGCTCTTTGCTACTCATAAATCTGAAATCGTAGGCGACTACAAACATAATAAACTGTTATACTATACAGGATGGATTGTAGTACTTGTAACAGCTTACATCGGCGTTACATCCTTACAAGGCATTGCTAAATTACTTGGTTAATTTGATAATTATGAAAGTACCATTATTTTCGTTTGAAGGTAATGGTTCTTTCTGGTTTTAGGAAGGAGATACCTATGAAACCTATAATTTCACCTGTAGGGGATTGCGCTATCTCTATTGATTTTGGTCAAGTCATCGATCCAAAGATTAATCGACATATTCGTCAAACGATAGAGCGAATTCAAGAGCTGAATCTAGAGGGCATTATTGAATTAGTACCTACCTATTGTGCATTGCTTTTGCAATATGATGCTATGATATACTCCTATGCAGAATTGTGTAACATCATTGAGCCTACATTGGAGCAGACTGTAACAGATAATGCTAATGAACTTGTTACCGTCGTGGAAATTCCTACCGTGTACGGTGGTGAGTTTGGTCCAGACCTTGGTTTTGTAGCCTCTCATAATAATCTAACTGAAGATGAGGTTGTAGCCATTCATAGTGGTACTGATTACTTGGTATATATGCTTGGCTTCATTCCTGGTTTTACCTATTTGGGCGGCATGGATCCACGTATTGCAACACCTCGTTTATCCTCACCAAGAACATTGATACCTGCAGGTTCTGTAGGCATTGCAGGGGAACAAACTGGCACGTATCCATCCGACTCTCCAGGGGGCTGGCAAATCATTGGCCGTACATCGGTAACCATGTATGACATGTCCAAGAAACAAGCGGCGCTATTGAGTGCTGGCGACTATGTGCGCTATGTGCCGATAGCTGAAGTGGAATATAATCGTATTAAAGCATTGGGGGCGGACTATGCGCCATCCATGTATGAAGTAGAGGTAGGTGAGTTGCGTGGCTATTAATGAGTTTAATAAATCATCTATCTACGTAAATGCACCTGGTATGTACACTACCATTCAAGATAAAGGTCGCGTTGGGTTCCAACAATATGGTATGCCTGTAGCCGGTCCTATGGATAGTGAAAGCTATCTCTTGGGGCAAGCGCTGGTAGGTAATGTAGAAATGGCAGGTGCCTTAGAGTGCACATTGCTGCCGCCTACACTCACCGTGAAAGGCTCATGTATCGTTGCTTTCACAGGAGCCGATATGGAACCAACCATCAATAGTGTGCGAGTACCGAGATATATTCCATTTGTATGTCATGACGGAGATGTCATTTCCGGCGGTTTTAGCCAATGTGGCGTGCGCATGTACATTTCTTTCTCTGGAGGTATCGATTTTTTATGTATGATATTTGATTTAATTTCTTTTCCAGAAATCGGAACTGAACAG
>NZ_UQYC01000114.1 GCF_900545205.1 uncultured Veillonella sp.
AGACCTAAAACGTTAGCTGGGAAGGACCTTTATAGTCTTGCCAAAGCTTTATTTATTGTATGCCTACAGATGAATCGATTGCTGCTATCTACAAACGGTTATCTGATTATTGCCAAATAGATCGTTCAATCCCTCAATGGGGTGATGCTCCTGTTTGGAATGAGCTACATATGTCTACAGATTTTCCAACTTATTGGGATTAGTCACACACACTTTTTGTCCTATAACCCCCAAAGGAATGAGGCATCGACTATAATCGGTGTCTCATTTTTATCGTCTAGTTGCCAACCCATTTTCAGATGAGATATTAATAGGTCGAGGTATTACCTATAGAATTAATATATTCCATCGTGCTATATTACATATGAGTAGTATTTTTACGTTCATATGTATAAGGAGATACTCTATGTTTAACTTTTATAGTGAGTTATTATTACGTTTACAGAAACAATTTGTATCCGAACATGAATCTGATTTCAAATCTATTGAGGATTTGTTAGAAGCATTTATGACTCAATATAATCGTGGTGATTTTAATAATACGATAGAAATGAAATTACGTGATTTATATGAGGCTGCAGAAGAGGCTGATACGAATGAGAAATCAAGGAAGTTATACAATGAAATCCTTGTATTATGTCCTGATGAAGTAGATGCTAAACGAGAACTCATAGCCCTTGAGTTACATCCAAGCTTTCAAATTTATCAGTTGAAACAGCTAGTAGAATCGTTGAAAAAACCAAAGAAAATAGATTGGAATATAATAGAGACGCGTCCTTATATGCGTTGCCTCATCGACATGGGGATGATATATTTAGAATATAATATGTATAATGATGCGATTGCCTGCTTTACGCCAGTTTTTCACGGAGACAAGCAAGATCATTCGGGATTTCTTGTGTATATGATGGTTGCTTGTTGTGGCGCTGCCAACTGGGATCGCGGCCGCAAGGTATATCAGCGATATCTTGCATGTTGCGATGATATACAAAATGCATTTAATCAGGCTCCGGATATCATGTTGCCTATGCATATGCTGTATATTCTATTGGCTTTGCAGTGTGGTGAAAGCAAGATAGCCCATGATGTATTAGCAGATCTTGTTGATGAATATGAAGATATTGATTGGTTATTACAAGATGCAACACGCTGGAACGATTTTGTAGAAGATCATTTAGAGGCTATTATGTATATGGTAGACCAAGTGAGTAACATAGATTCTGACCCACGAGAATTAATAAGCTTATATACTGCTATCTCATTTTTACCAACTCAATTAGTGGATTTTGAAAGTCCACTATGGCAGACGCTATATGATGCGTATGAACGTGTTACCGGTCGAACTGTTATAAATCGGTACTCTAATGATAGTTATATGGGAAAACGCGAGTCCGTTCATATGAGCCCCGTAGAGGTTGCTAAAGGTGGGGCTTTGCGTGGAAATCCGGTATATGATAATATACGGTTCGGTGCACAAATTACACTTTCACAAGCCGGCCTATACACAGTAGATGATTTTAAAACAATTACTAAACAAGAAGTATTGATGCTACCGGGCATTGGTAAAAAAACAGTGGAACAACTAGAGCATAATGGTGTTATATTTAAAGCCTAAGATGTGACTTGAATTTAATAGCGATCCTAGGATAACGAAGGGCTATTTGTTTTTTTCATAATTAATATAATCCCTTTGATGAGTATCTTGGTACTGATCAAGGGGATTTTAAATTACTACAGGGTTGTACTAATTTTTGTCCTATAACCCTAAACTTCCAAACTACTATCGTGTAGAACTTACATATCAATTCTAATTTACAAACTAAAAGGACAGTTGATGAGAATCAACTGTCTTTTTATATGCCCAGATTTTGTTAGTAGGGCAGATATGGTTTTATAGTCTTGCTATGCTCGGCGTGACTATGGCTTCTTCCAGCTACTGTTAGGCATTGGCTTGTTTATTATTTTCTTGAAAGCCAAGATTACCTATCATCCGTGGATCAATACGATTGCCTCTACGACCTTCGGGATTTACTTATTTCATGATAATAAGCTATTCCTTCATCATATGTGGGACAATATATTCAGTACCTATCAGTATTACGATTCTGCCTTATTACCATTATATGCAATTCTTGTAGTGGCCCTCATTTTCATAGTTGGCATGGTGGTAGACTATATGCGATTAGCTTTCATAGAAAAACCCATTATGAAACGGATCACGTCGTACATTGAAAGTAGTCAATCCTGGGTGGCGTAGAAGGTGCCATTTTAATGTGAATTTCACCGTTTTTTTGGTATAATAAACAAGTATTCCAACGATAAAACGGAGGTAATTCTAATGCGTAAATTCTTATATATGTTAGCGGCTTTGCTCGTATTGATTGGTATTAATACACATGACGTAGAAGCTCGTACCGATGTATATGCTACGACCTATAACGGCAATAGCTGGTATGTAGACCAAGACTCTGTGAAGAGAGTAGGGGATGTACTTAATTTCACGGTATATACGACATCTGGCCTTAGCTATAAGGTAACATCTAGCGATAATAACTATTACAATGCAGATGTATTCTACTATAACAATAAACTCGTTTCAGACAATGGTCAATCCGTTTGGAAATCTCCAGGCATGATGGCGGCTATGCGCGTAGCACGTAGATAAAGATAAAAAGATAAGAGGCAGTGACTCAGTCTCTGCCTCTTGGTTTATAATACAACATATTAGTATTGTTTATCTGTATTTGACGATATATGATATAAACCCTATAATATAAACAGATAGCCAAGCGAGTAGATCCGTCGGGCTCATCTCAAAACTATGATTAATTGATGAAATGGCCTTTCAGTTACCTAATTATCCAGGGGATAACGAAGGGCTATTTGTCTTTTCCAAGACAAATAAGCGCCACAAGTGCTCCAAAGGCAATGACAACGGTCATTGCCTCTAGAATTATCATGATTAACTCATAATCACTCATAGACAACCCTCCCTTCATTAACGAAGAGAGGCCCAACCTCGCTTGACTATCTTAAGTCCATTATATGGCGAACATATAAGCGAATCAATAAGAATCTATAAATAGAAATATACAAAAATATATATACGTATACGTTAGCAGTAACTATAGTTACTGCTTTTTATTATTGTCTTTAGACTGGTTCGCGACGTAGTCGCGAATCATTAAACCACCCGCTATGCGGGTGCGGCAACGAAAGTTATACAAAAAAATCACCTTGCTTAAGTATAATGTAGGTGTTCAAGCCGCATTATATGCAAAAGAAAGGTGATTTTATATGGCAACAAAGACACAGAGCCTTGCGCACACAAAATGGTTATGCAAATACCACATAGTATTTACACCTAAGTATAGACGTAAAGTTATATATAATCAATACAGAAATAGTTTACGTGAAATATTGAGACGTTTATGTGAATATAAGGGCGTCAAGATAATAGAGGGGGAGCTTATGGCTGATCATGTGCATATGCTAGTATTAATCCCACCTAAAATATCAGTATCATCTTTTATGGGATACTTAAAAGGGAAAAGTGCACTAATGATGTTCGATAAACACGCAAACTTAAAGTATAAATTTGGAAATAGACACT
>NZ_UQYC01000115.1 GCF_900545205.1 uncultured Veillonella sp.
GAATTATGGTTGGTTTTGACTTTGTCAAAACCCGCACTCTGGCATATGTTCAATCATATTGATTGATTACCTATCATTGTTCAGTTTTCAAAGATCTGTTATCAGTTTCACGCTTCAGTGAAGCGCCATCTGACGACTTGATTATAATAACATGTGAGCACTTTCATGTCAACACATTTTATAATCTTTTTTGAAGTTCTTTCGAACTTCAAAGTGTATTTCTACACTCATTAAGAAACAGTCGTTCGAACGACTGTATGGATATTATAGTATAACCAAAAAATAATGGCAACCCCCAATTCTCAACTTCACACAACTTTCATTGCCCATTCATTTTCCAACCTAAAAACTAAAGATTGATTTTATACAATCTATTTTGTATAATGTAGCTGTAATATAGACTCTTTCACTTATGCAGCTATATAGTTATATACTATTTAGCACTATATTTTAATTTTAAATGAGCTCTATATTTCAATTTAGTCTTTTATTATGGTAGATATTATTAATACTATAATAATGTGTAAGGAGATTGAGTATGAAATTATCCAAACGTTTATTATCCAAAACAGTTGCTATTGCTGCGGTATGTGCAACTATGGCCGCTGTAGCCTTTGCTGCACCACAAGGTACATTTGATACCTCAGAAATTCAAATTACAGGCGAAGCCTCTCGTTCTGTAGCACCTAACTATGCGATTTTAACACTTGGTATTACTAGTGAAAACACTAATATCAATGCTGCAAAATCCAATAACGATCGCATCATGAGTGATTTAATCAGCAAGTTAGGTCATTTAGGTATCGACAAAAAAGATATTTACACATCTAATATTTCTATTAACCCTACAAGTGATTATCAAGATGGCAAACGAATCAACACTGGTTATAGTGTAGCAAATCGTGTAACTGTAAAAATCAACAATCTTGATAATGTAGGAAAGGCTGTTGACGCTGCTGTTAGCGCTGGCGCCAACGATATCAATAACCTTTCATTCCAAAATGATGTATCTCAACAACTGTCTGATTCTTTAACTACTGAAGCAATTCAAGACGGTCGTCATAAAGCTGAGGTTATTGCTGCAGCCCTTGGTCGTACTTTAGGCCCTGTAAAAACTGTTTCTATTAGCACACCACAAACAAGCTCTATGGACTCTGGTTCCTATCGTAACGCCGTAATGTTAAAAGCGTCTCTCGAAACTGCTACTCCTGTTGAAAAAGGATCATTAGTAGTTTCTCAAGACGCTAATATTACTTATTATTTACAATAGAATTTTCTGGTACCACACCTTCGTGGACCGCTACAATGCCGCCTGTCAATTCATGATAGGTGGCATTTTCATATCCTAAAGATTTCCAGATTTCAAGAATCTCGCTTTGATGAGGATATCTGCGTAAGGATTCTGGCAACCATGCATAAGAGGAATTATCCTTACTTAACTTACCTATAATAGGTAATATATAGGAGAAGTAGAAATTATATAACTGTTTAAAACCAAACATGCTTGGCTTTGCAAGTTCTAACACAACTACTTTCCCACCTGGCTTTACAACACGTTGCATTTCAGATAGCACTTGTTTAATATCTGGCACATTGCGCATTGCAAAGCCACTCATAGCCGCATCAAAAGTATTATCAGCATATGGTAAAGCCATCGCATCACCTTGTACTAGATTAACTTGATCTAGTAACCCCGCATTTTCGATGCGAACACGACCTTGATCGAGCATTTCACAGTTAAAATCTAATGCCTCTACTCTTAGTGTTGGTTCTTGACGTAACGCTTCCTTTGTAAACACACAGGTACCACATGCTACATCAAGCACACGTTGGTGAGGACCAATATTCATTGCTTTTACAGAGAATTTGCGCCAAAAATAATCTTGTCCAAAGCTTAAGACTGTATTCATTAAATCATAGTTTTTTGCAATATTAGAAAAAACACCTTGTACAAATTGCTCTTTATCGGCATACGTTTTAAATTCTTTAGTATTCATTATGGTCCTTTCACTAATCAAGAACTATATTCAAACTCTTTACTCGCATAGTATATCATACTATGCCCCCTATCAAAAGAATCCTATTATATATACTATATATAGTAATTATGTAATAAGCACATATTTAGTTAAAACCATATATTCACTACTGTTAAAATTAGTATATTACAAAATAAACATCGTTATCAATCACAGTAGATCTAATTTAACTATATATAAATGACTATGATATTATCTATTGCCACCATTCTATGTTCGTTGTATAATGACATATGTCCATGACGAAAAGATATCTTTTCCATGGTCTTTTATTAGTTTTTATTAAGTATTGGAGTGTACTATGAATCGATTTGTAAAAACAATCAATAGAGTCAGTCTAATCCAACAAATTATCATAGGTTTGATTATTGGTATTTTGACAGCTCTATACGTGCCAGATGTGGCAAATGAATTAGCTTTATTAGGCGTTCTCTTTGTTGGTGCTTTAAAAGGGATTGCACCAATCCTCGTATTCTTTCTTGTAATTGCAGCCATCAGTAAACACCGTTCTGGTCAAAAAACAGGAATGGGCTCTGTAATCACATTATATTTATTAGGTACATTCCTTTCTGCAGCACTTGCTGTAGTCGTAAGTTTTATGTTCCCTACTACATTACACCTTGCAGCTAGTGCAGCCGATGCAGCTCCACCACAAGGTATCGTAGAGGTAATGAAAACACTTTTAAAAAATATTGTTGATAATCCAGTAAAAGCCTTGATGACTGCTAACTATATCGGTATTTTAGGCTGGGCACTTATCATTGGTGGCGCTTTACGCCATGCACCAATGAATACTAAGGAAGTAATGGAGTCTATCGCTCAAGCTATTACAACTGTAGTAGGTTGGATTATCCGCTTTGCTCCTCTTGGTATCATGGGTCTCGTAGCTGACTCTATTGCTACTAACGGTATTGAAGCTTTAATTGGTTATTTCCAATTACTCGTATTACTACTTGGTTCTATGATTTTCGTAGCATTAATAGTAAACCCACTTCTATCTTTTGTATATCTTCGCCGTAATCCATATCCATTGGTTTTCAAATGTTTACGTGAATCTGCAATCTATGCGTTCTTTACTCGTAGCTCTGCTGCAAACATCCCTGTTAACCTCGATTTAGCAAAACGTTTAAAACTTAACCCTGATATGTATTCCGTATCCATTCCATTGGGTGCAACAATCAACATGGGTGGTGCAGCGATCACAATTACAATCATGACATTAGCTGCTGCCCATACACTTGGAATCGTTGTAGATATCCCTACAGCAATTCTCTTATCTGTTATTGCTACTATCGGTGCTTGTGGTGCTTCTGGCGTTGCTGGTGGTTCCCTACTTCTAATTCCTCTTGCTTGTTCTCTATTTGGTATCTCCAATGACATCGCAATGCAAGTTGTAGGTGTAGGCTTCATCATTGGCGTTTTACAAGACTCCACTGAAACAGCACTTAACTCCAGTACAGATATTCTCTTCACTGCTACTGCAGATTATGCAAAACGTGGC
>NZ_UQYC01000116.1 GCF_900545205.1 uncultured Veillonella sp.
ATCCATGTGTTTAGGCTAGTAAATATTATGTGTCCAGGAAAATGGGTACATATCATAGCTACTGTTTTTAGTATCTGTATATTTTATTTTACATATTCAGCTAAAGCTTTATCAATATATGCTGCTTCTTCAGCACTAGGTTCACACATCGGTAAATTAAATACACCAGCAGGTAAGCCAATTTTACGAGTTGCATATTTAACAGGAATTGGGTTTGTAGTGATAAACATCGCTTTAACGATATCAGCTAAGTTTTGATGAATACGAAGTGCTTCGTGATTATGACCTAATTCAAAAGCTTGAATCATAGCATTCATATCTTTGCCAGCCACATGGGACACTACGGATATTACACCACAAGCACCTACTGATAACATTGGTAATGTAAGTCCATCATCCCCACTGTATACCATGAAGTCTTCTCCTGGCATTAAGCGTTTAATTTCAGATGCAATCATAAGATTGCCACTAGCTTCTTTAATAGCACATACATGTGAATATTCACTATGTAATTGTGCTAGTGTTGTAGGAAAAATTCCTGTTCCAACACGGCTTGGTACATTATATACCATGATTGGAAGCGTAGTAGCCTCTGCGATAGCTTTAAAGTGTAAGTATTGGCCTTGTTGATTTGGCTTATTGTAGTAAGGTACTACAACCAATAAACCATCGATTCCATCAATTTTAGAGACTTCTTTCACAAATTCTACAGAAGATTTTGTGTCATTTGAACCTACGTTAGCAATAATAGAACCTTTATGACCACATTCTTTAGCAATTGCTGTAAATAATGCTAATTTATCCTCTTTAGACATGGATGGGTTTTCCCCTGTTGTACCGCATACAACGAGGCCGTCAGAGCCATTATCTAACAAATGATTAGCAATAGCTACACTATTTTCTATGTTTAAGGATCCATCATTATTAAATGATGTAATCATAGCCGTTAATACTCGACCAAAGGTTTTCATATCTGTCCTCCCCTTGATAGATTAAAATGCTTGTTTTTCTACCAAGTACTCAGCAATTTGCAACGCATTAAGTGCTGCACCTTTACGAATTTGGTCCCCTACAATCCAGAAATTCATACCTTTGTCATTATATAAGTCTTTACGAATACGGCCGATTTCACAGTCGTTTTGATTGGATGTATATAATGGCATTGGGTAAATTTGTTCTGCAGGATTATCTTTTACTTGTAAACCAGGGAATTTCTCACATGCTGCTTTGAAAGCTTCTACAGAAACTGGTTCTGCTGTTTCTACTAAAACAGATTCAGAGTGGGAACGATACACTGGAACACGTACAGTAGTTGGTACTACTTGAATTGTGTCGTCGTGAAGAATTTTTTGTGTTTCATGAACCATTTTCATTTCTTCTTTTGTGTAATCATTGTCCAAGAATACATCAATTTGTGGCAATAAGTTAAATGCTACAGGATAATGTTTAGGAGCAGAACCTGTTGGCAATAAATTTGCAGTCATTTCTTCGCCAGCTGTATATTGTTTTACTTGGTTTTCAAGTTCTTCAATACCTTCTTTACCGGCACCAGATACAGCTTGATATGTACTTACAACGATGCGTTTAATTGGAGAAATATCATGAAGTGGTTTTAAGCCTAAGCTCATGATAATAGTAGAGCAATTTGGATTAGCAATGATACCTTTATGTTTTAAGATATCTTCTGGATTTACTTCCGGTACAACAAGAGGTACTTCAGGATCCATACGGAACGCACTAGAGTTATCAATTACAATAGCGCCTCGTTTAGCTGCTTCTGGTGCTAATGTTTTAGAAATAGAACCACCTGCAAATAGAGCGATATCAATATTTTCAAAGGACTCAGGTTTTGCTTCCTCTACAACATATGTTTTACCATTCACTGTAAGTTCAGTACCTGCAGAACGAGCAGATGCTAACAATTTAAGATTTTCATATGGGAAATTACGCTCTTCAATCAGTGTAATAAATTCAGCTCCTACTGCACCAGTAGCACCAAGAATTGCAACATTAGGTTTTTTCATTACTATATCTCCTTGCTCTTATATTATAAATAATGCTCTAAGCCGTATGTTAGACCAGTTTTAGCACTAATTTTTTTACATGCTAATACTACGCCTGGCATAAAGGAAAGACGGCTTAAACTATCGTGACGAATTGTTAATGTTTCATCATAGCCACCAAATAGTACTTCTTGGTGAGCTACGTAACCAGGTAAACGAACACTGTGAATGGTTACGTCATCAACCTTAGCACCACGAGCACCTGGTAAACTTTCACGAGTTAAATCTTCTGCTGCAGTTGCATTCGCAGCTTGTTTAGCCTCGTTAATTAATTTTGCTGTTAAAATAGATGTACCAGATGGCGCATCATATTTATGGTTATGATGAAGCTCAATAATTTCTACATTAGGGAAATATGGAGCTAATTCAGCAGAAACCTTCATCATCATAACTGCACCAAGAGAGAAATTAGGAGCTACAAGGCAATTGGCACTATTCTTACGACCAATAGCATCTAATTCGTCGCGTTGTTCTGCTGTTAAACCAGTAGTACCAATAACTACATGAATACCTGCGGATAGCATCTTTTTCGCATTTTCATAGATAACAGCAGGATTTGTAAAATCTACAATTACATCAGGTTTATTAGTATCTAGAACCTCATCGATGGAGGCATTCATTGTAATTCCTAATTGTTCGATGCCCGCTACGGTGCCTACATCTTGACCTGCCTTAGTAGGATCGATACCGCCTGCTAATGTTAACTCAGGATCATTATGTACTGCTTTGACTACTTCGCGGCCCATTTTACCGCCAGCGCCATTTACCATTACTCGAATCATATATACCTCCAAAAAAGCCAGTGGATGCATCCACTGGCCTTATAGTTTATATAGCTTATAACTGTTACTAAAAGCTCAATGATAGCACTCCACCAATTCAAATTGATGACAGTCGTCCATTTATTAAATAGACAACCAGAACGATGAGTCGCAATCACCGAACTTCGGCAAGCATCCCTTTTATCATGGATCAATGCATGCCTACTCCTCATGATTACTATTTATACTCGCACCTCTATCAACATATTCATTTAATACTATTAGTATAAGTAATTATGCGATTTTAGTCAATTAAAATGGTCAATAAGTTCTTTCGCCGCCGCAAGTGCTGTAGCAGACATTCCCTTACCAGACATCATAGACGCAATTTGTGTTACTCGTTCTTCCTCATTTAAGACTACTAATGTAGAGATTGTACGATCATCTTGCTCGATTTTAGATAGATGATAGTGTTGTTTCGCAATACTTGCAGTTTGAGGCAAATGAGTAATACAAAATACTTGATTTGTTCTAGATAAATTAAGTATTTTTTCTGCCACCTTAAGTGCTATATCACCACTGATACCAACGTCAATTTCGTCAAATACCATCGTTTTAAAAGCGTCACTACGGAATACTGATTTAAAGGCTAATGCAATGCGAGCTAACTCACCGCCAGATGCTACTTTATGTAGAGGTAATAACT
>NZ_UQYC01000117.1 GCF_900545205.1 uncultured Veillonella sp.
TGCCACGTCTTTGTAACCACTGCTTGAACCCTGCATGTGTAGCTGCATGTCCATCTGGCGCAATCTACAAACGCGATGAAGATGGTGTAGTTCTTGTATCTCAAGACGTATGTCGAGGTTGGAGACATTGTGTTCCATCTTGCCCATACAAAAAAATCTTCTACAACTGGGAAACAAATAAAGCTGAAAAATGCGTATTCTGTTACCCACGTTTGGAAAATGGCTTGCCTCAAATCTGTGCTGAAACATGCGTAGGTCGTATGCGCTACGTAGGTGTTGTATTCTACGACATGGACAAAGTCGAAGAAATGGCAGCTACAAAAAATGAACAAGATATTTACGAAAATACAGTAGAGTTAATCTTGGATCCTCATGATCCTGAGGTTATCAAAGCAGCTCGTGCAGAAGGTATCTCCGAAGCATGGATTAAAGCAGCTCAAAAATCTCCTGTATACAAACTTGTAAAAGAATGGGGCGTGGCATTGCCATTGCATCCTGAGTACCGTACATTGCCAATGGTTTGGTATGTGCCACCACTCAGCCCAATCTTGCAACGTGTAACATCTGATGTATACTTGCCAGATGCACACGAAATGCGCGTGCCTGTACAGTACTTAGCTAGTCTGTTTACAGCAGGTAACACAGAAATCTTAGCTCGTACATTGCAACGTGTTCTCGACATGCGTGAATACATGCGCCGTCGTGAAACAGGTGATGGTCCTATCGAACACAAAGTTGATTTAACAGAAGATCAAATGTACGCTATGTATAAATTGTTGGCATTGTCCAAATACAATGATCGCTTTGTTATCCCATCTGATGTTAAAGTATCTCGCGAAGGTCGCCTAGAAATGCAACAAAATCGCGGCTTTGCTTGCCCTACAGGGGGATGTCAATAATGAAGGATGCTCAGAAAATCGCTCTTATTGCGTCATTTCTTCTACGCTATCCTGATGAACAATGGTATAACGAATTACCTGAATGGAGAGAGGACGCCCAATCCGTTGGGCATCCTCAACTTCGCCAAGGTTTATTAGAATTCTTCGACTATGTAGAGGAATCCGATAAAAAAGAATTTGAAGACCAATATGTTCGTACCTTTGATTTTAGTCAAAATACAACTATGTATTTATCGACGTATGAGTTACAAGGTACAGGGGAACAAGCGGAAGAACTCGTAAAATTTAAAGCTTTCTTCCTCGAAAACGACTATGATTTGCCAAAAGAAATGCCTGATTATATTCCAGCACTTCTTGAGCTATGTGCCGTTATCGATGATGAAAAATCAAAAGAAATTTACGACTATTGTAAGCCAAAATTGGAATACATTAGAGAACGCTTCATTGAGGCTAAACTGCCTTATGCATTCTTGTTTGATATTATCTTGTCTGTTGCAAATGGATTGGAGGACGGTGCACGATGAATCTATTCCTTTGGGGCGCTTTGCCTTACATCGCATTCACCTTCTTAATCGTAGGTACTTTGGTTCGTTTCTTCTACTTTGAAAGAAACTGGACTACAAAATCGAGTGAATTTTTAGAGAAAAAACAATTGCGCATCGCTAATCCATTGTTCCACTTTGGTTTACTATGCGTTATCGGTGGTCACGTAGTAGGTGTATTAATTCCTAAAACTTGGACTGCTGCTATTGGTATTAATGACCATCTGTATCATGAAGGTGCGTTATACATGGGTGCTGTAGCTGGTATCATCTTCATCGTAGGCTTCTTGCTCTTGATGAAACGCCGCTTTACTGTGCCTGCTATGAAAGTTAACACATCTGGCCTTGATAAATGGTTATATTTGTTCTTAACATTAGCTATTTTCAGTGGTATGGCTGGTACATTGCTTAATGCATCCGGTTTCTTTGATTACCGCGTATCTATCGGCCCTTGGTTCCGTAGCTTGCTATCCTTTATGCCAGATCCATCCTTGATGGAAGGTGTACCATTCATGTTTAAATTCCACATGTTGGCTTGGATGGTAGTAGCTATTATCTTCCCATTCAGCCGTTTGGTACATTGCTTGAGTGTTCCACTCAACTACTTAACACGTCCGTTCATTGTATATCGTAAACGTGACGAAAAATAATTAGGATGATGATTGATTTGTATGCCCTTCATGATATGACAAATTAATTTTAGCCCCTTGTAATAGTGAAAGCTGATGCTCACTACTACAAGGGGCTTTTATTTATTAATTTTTGTTAGAGTAGTTTAGATAACATAACATAACATTATTTCTGATTTAATTACCTAGCTTTTACCGAAACACTTTTGAGTTGTTTATATAGTTAAAATGAAAGACTAAATTAGAATTATTCTTATAATGAATGCTACCTATCTAATATAAGTAATCTGCAAATTTCGATTTAAATGATAAAATATGTTAAGTAAAATTGATATTTCAGGAATTATGTTAGAGAGGTTTATGATGAATCAAGTGGAAACGAAACAGTATAAGAGTATTTACCATATCTTTATATGGATTGCAGTATTCTCCTTAATTATGATCGGTTTGCTAGAGTGGGGCTATATCGTAGGTGGTCGTGCCTTCGGGAACTATAAAGTCTATACAGGCCTTGTACCTTGGTGTACGTGGATTGTGATGACTTATTTGGCAACTCGTCCTAAATGGTTTACAAGTCGTTATAATTTATGTGAAATGTTCAAGGTTCACCGTGCATTAGGTATTGCATCTGTAGCTGTTATTGCATTCCATTTGTATCTCTATTTCGGTAAAGCTGCTAAATCCGTTCTCGGTTGGTGGGGTGGCTATGTAGCCCTTACTTCCTTCGGTATTGGTACTATTTCTGGCCTTGCGTTCTTGACGCCAAAACTTAGAAAAGTTACACCATCTGGTCGTAATGTTGGTATTTGGCTTCATCGTTTAAATCTCGTAGCATTAGTTGCTGCGGATATCCATATTCATGGTTTTAATCGTATTTCTAAAATGGTACCATTCTTACAAGTCTTTGATATCATTACATACGGTCTTGTTCTTTACTGCATCTATTTGATGTTTAAAAAGAAATAATAAGATACCTACAAATCCCTTCTGTATTATACAGAAGGGATTTTTTCGTTGTACGCCGAATAGGCATGACTAAACCCCCAGTTAAACTGGGGGTCGGTAAAAATTCTTAGAGAAAAGGAAAGAACCTCCTAGTGATAGAATGAAGTTGGTCTG
>NZ_UQYC01000118.1 GCF_900545205.1 uncultured Veillonella sp.
TGTCATAACTGTACCAAATGGTAATGGATTTGGCACCATTTCCACTGGAACCTCTGGAACACCAGCTTTCATAACCTCAATAACTGGGCCATCGTAAGTAGCACCCATAACGATGAGCTTTGTAGCGTCCACTACGGAACCACCACCTACAGCAAGAACGAAATCTACGCCATGTTCTTTAATGAAAGCAACGGCACGTTCACAAGTTTCAAGAGATGGATTTGGCTCAATACCGCCAAACTGTTCTACCTTGCGACTGCCAAGAGCTGCAACAATGCGGTCAATAAGACCACTGCGCACTGCAGAGCCACCACCATACGTAATGAGCACCTTTGCATCCTTTGGCACTAATGCATTTAATTCGCTCAAGCGATCTTTACCGAATACAATATGTGTAGGGTTATAAAAATCAAAGTTAAACATAGTGACCTCCTATGTATATCATATAAAACCTATAAGTCTAATTGTACGAAATTTATATCTATTATATCATTTTTTCGATATTCTTAGATATGCTACACCCCTTATCATTAGCGAGCTCATAAAAGCCATAGCTTTAATCTATAGCTAACCGATATCTTTTGCTCTATATACAAAATCCCATTCACATGATAGGATATATACATTATATGTATAAGTAGAAAGGGATGTTCACATGAAATTAAAAAAATTTATTGCCCCTCTTCTCGTTGGCGTTCTAGCATTCGCCATCGCAGGTTGCGGCACAGATACAAATCAATCTAGCCAAGCACCAAAAGAAATTAAAATCGGTGCTACTGCAGGTCCTCACGCTCAAGTAGCTGAAGCAGTTGCAAAAGAAGCTAAAAAACAAGGTATCGACCTTAAAGTTGTAGAGTTCTCCGATTATGTAACACCAGATAAAGCTCTTGCTGATGGCGACATTCAATTGAATGCGTACCAACACGTGCCATTTATGGAAAACTTTAACAAACAAAATGGTTCCAACTTAGTAGCAATCGGTAAAACCCTTTTAGTGCGTATGGGATTATATAGTAATAGTGTACATAGCGTACAAGATGTACCTGAAGGCGCTACGGTTTCTATTCCAAATGACCCTACTAATGGTGGTCGTGCATTAGTATTATTAGCTAAAGCTGGATTAATTACGTTAAAAGATGGTGTCGGCTTCAAAGCAACTGTTGCAGATATCACATCTAACCCGAAAAATATAAAGATTCAAGAATTAGAAGCAGCTCAATTACCTCGTAGTCTAGATGATGTAACAATTGCAGTTATTCCAATGAATTATGTACAAAGTGCTGGCCTTAGTGTAGAAAAACAAGGCTTCTTCTTCGAATCAAAAGATGAACCACTAACAGTCATCGTACTTGCGGTACGTAGTGAAGACAAAGACAACGAAACTTACAAAAAAATTGCAGACATTTACAAATCTGATGCAATTAAACAATTCATCAACGATACTTTCAAAGGTAGCATTACCTCTGCAAACTAAATAAACAAGAACCGACCTCTATCAAATTAGAGGCCGGTTCTTTTATTTATAATGCTAAAAAGCGATACCCTAACTTTTTAGAGTATCGCTCTTATTTTATTCTTTAGTATCACTCACGTTTATTCTTCAGTGTCGAATGTAACGTCCAATGGTTGGCGTTCCACAATATTGCGGTAACGAACCTTTGGATAGCCCATCAAGATACCACCAGCAATGATTTTATCCTCAGGTACACCTAATAGTTCCAATAGTGGTTTATACTCTGCTTCGCCTGCATGTTCAAAGAAGCCAGCCCAACAAGTGCCTAAACCTAATGTTGGTGCATACAACTCTGCATAAGACAAGCAGGAATGCCCGCTATCGTGAGTACGGTGAATATCTTTTTTAGAACCGATGGCCACTACTAGCGCAGGCGCATCGCGCAAGATGTATTCCTTACCCTTATCGACCTCAGCTTGTGCTGCACGAGCATAAAGACGCATAATCGGCACAGTTTTCGCAGCCAAATGCATCCACTCAAGAACGAGATCTGCAATGCGACGCAACTTTTGTTTGTCCCGAATAACAATATAGGAAATACCTTGTGTATTTGTTGCTGTTGGAGCCATTCTTGCAACGTTTAAGACCTTGCGAATAAGCTCAGCAGGAACTGGTTTATTTTGATAATTACGAATAGAGCGACGGCTGCGCAAGAATAACTCAGCTTGCTCTGGCGTTAATTTTTGTTCTTTTGTGATATCGATTTGCTCTTTACGTGGGGTCATATCACTATCAAGAGCAAGCGTTGGGCATACGGAAATACAATGCCCACAGGAGATACAACCTCCCTTGCCAGTTACAGGCCCATTTTCGGACATCACTAGCAAGCCTGTTGGACAGTCAGCTACGCAAAGGCCGCATCGTGTACAGACTTCTGTATTGACGGTAAATAACATCTGATAAATCCTCCAAAAACTACTATAAAATTTATTATAACACAATTAATCGAGGGTTATCTAGGCGACGTACTCTTTTGAAAATCAGCCAACCTATTTTGATGGGGCCCCGTTACATTTCGACAACCTAGTAAAAAAAGTACCAATATACTTGCTTGCTCCGTTCTTCGCAAAGTCGCTGCACAAGTATATTGGTACTTTTTTATTACTATATTTATAAAGACGTCCCATCAAAATAGGTATATTGACCGTTAAATACGTACCCCCTAGATAACCTGATTAATTCCAATAAAAAAGCTTTATAGTAGTAGCGCCACGCCCACCGTCTGGGAGAAACTAGCCTGAGACTAGTCCGTGGATTAGTTTTAAGCCCAATTTAGTCAAAACTACCTAGCGTTCTTTCCCTCGCCCCACCAAAAGCAGATTGAGTAAATATCTGATGTAGCTTGTGGTGGGGAGTTCGGAATATATGGAGGGAACTTAGTCGCTTGCTATGGGACTGTTTCACAGCAGGTGTTATAAAAATAAAACTAGGTATTTCTGCAGCAACTTTACGAAGGACGGAGCAAGGAGATACCTAGTTTTATTTTTAATTGAGTTGTCGCAACGAAACGGGGCCCCATAGCAAGCGACGTAAAAAGCTCTTATATGCTAGGCCCCATCACAAGCGGAAAAGACATTTACTCAAATGCTTTTATAAGTTCCATGTATTCCGCTTTGTGTGTCATTCTCCAGGTACCAAAGTCTGGTTCTGGAGATTGGTTAAGA
>NZ_UQYC01000119.1 GCF_900545205.1 uncultured Veillonella sp.
GGGAACTGAATGCTATTAGAATTAAATGACGTAAGTAAAAGCTTTGGTGGCGTTGCAGCTCTCACCGGTATATCCTTTGGCGTAAAACAAGGCGAAGTATTTGGTGTTATTGGTCCAAACGGTGCTGGTAAGACTACACTCTTTAACTTGATTACAGGTGTATTCCCTGTAAGTTCTGGTGAAATCGTATTTGATGGTATGTCTGTTGTAGGCATTAAACCACATAGAACAGTTGAAATGGGTATAGCTCGTACATTCCAAAATATTCGTCTCTTTGGCAATATGACAGCTTTGGAAACCGTTTTAACAGGTATGCATTGCCGAACAGGTTCTGGTTTCATTGCTAGTTTCTTAAGAACTAAACGCCAACGCATTGAAGAAGAACGTTGTCGTGGCATTGCTTATGAGTTCTTAAAGCTAGTAGGTCTTGAAGAAGATGCTGAAGAGGTAGCTACATCTTTGCCATATGGTAAACAACGTCGCCTTGAAATTGCACGTGCTTTGGCAACGCATCCTCAATTAATTTTGCTCGATGAGCCAGCAGCAGGTATGAACGATAGTGAAACAGAAGCATTGCGCCAATTGATTGGTAAGATTCGCGATCTTGGTATTACTGTTGTCGTAATTGAACATGCTATGGAATTGATGATGAATATTTGTGATCGTTTGGTAGTATTCAACTTTGGTAAAAAGATTGCTGAAGGTACACCTCAAGAAATTCAAAATAATGAGGCTGTAATTGAAGCTTACTTAGGTAAAGAGGAGGCGTAATATGTTAAAGCTAGAAAACATCGTGGCTGGTTATGGACATATTACAGCCTTAAAAGATATTAGTTTAGAAGTGCCTCAAGGCTCTATTGTATCTTTGATTGGTGCCAATGGTGCCGGTAAATCTACAACTATGAAAACCATCATGGGGCTTGTAAAACCAACATCTGGTAAAGTATTATTTGAAGGCCAAGATATTACTGGCCATAAAACACATCAAATTGTACATGGTGGTATTTCCTTAGTTCCTGAAGGTCGTCAAATTCTTCAAGATATGAGCGTTTATGAAAACCTAGAAATGGGTGCTTATATCCGTAACGATAATGAGATTGAAGCAGATATTAAAAAAGTATTTAAACGCTTCCCAATCCTTGACGAACGTAGTTACCAATTAGGTGGTACTCTATCTGGTGGTCAACAGCAAATGTTAGCTATTGGTCGTGCACTTATGGCACGTCCAAAGCTCTTACTATTGGATGAACCATCAATGGGTCTTGCACCATTAGTAGTAAATGAAATCTTTGAAACTATCAAAGAAATTAGTGCTGAAGGAACTACTGTTCTTTTGGTAGAACAAAATGTACGACAAGCATTGAAAATTGCTGATTACGCGTATGTATTGGAAACAGGTAAAATGGTATTATCTGGTCCAGCTGATGAAGTACGTCATGATCCTCGCGTTATGGAAGCATATTTAGGCGGTCGTGTTGAATAATTAATACCTTAAGTCAGTAGTACTTATCTAAAATTTTAAATAAGGTGTATATACTAGAAAGCTAGTATATACACCTTATTTTTTTGTTTCATCAATAAATTTGATGAGATTTTGATGATTTTGTGAAGCGATGGTGAATTGAGTTTATATATATTTAATTTATTTATCGAAAATAAATGAAAAAATCGGGTGAAATGTGAGTGAAGTGAGTAAAAAAATACCCATGAATAGATGGTGAAAACCTTATATTTACGGGATTCCTTCTTAAAGTTTTGATGAAGTTAGCTCAGAATGGTCTGCGTTTATGGAAGAAAATTTAAAATAATGATAAAATGACTTAACCGATTTTTTAGGATTAATAATCTTAGAAAATAAGTGATGTATTGAGTGGGTTGTATGTAAATCAAAGAGGTAAAGTATGAATAAAAAACAGTATATGATGATGGCAGCATTCTTATGTGCCACAACAACATCTATGGCTGCACCTGTTAATGTAACAACAGAACAGTCCTACAATGCTAAAGCATTACAAACAGAAGGTCATGCACCACTAGAAACGAGTGCATCTGTTGTGAGCTCAGATAAAGAGTATCGTCTACGTCAAGGGGATGAACTAACCATTCAAGTTGTACAACAAGCGGATCTTGGTACACGTAATGGGAACGACATCATGTACACTGTCCGTCCTGATGGATATGTATCATTCCCTATGGTGGGACCAGTAAAAGCAGATGGATTAACCGTCGATGAGTTTACGGCTCAATTACAGCAAGGTCTATCTCGTTACATTATTAATCCAGATATTACTGTAAATGTTACGAAACTTGGTGGTGTTCGTGTGTATGTATTCGGTGAGATTAATAAACCTGGTGCCTATACATTGACTAAGTCTAGTACCGTTATCGATGCTATTGGTGCTGCTGGTAGCTTTAACTGGGATACAGCTAAAAAGAAAATTTACTTGATTCATCAAGATAATCCTGAAAAACCAATTCCTATAAATTTAAATCGTATGTTACAAACTGGAGATATGTCCGAAAACTATATTATGCGTGAAGGGGATGTTCTTTACTTGACTAAAAATAGCCGCATCAACTTTGCTCGTGATATTGCTCCAATCTTGACCGGCGCATACATGGTATCACGTATCGGTAAGGATTAAGGATAGGGTTTATCTCACATATAAGGGGGCGTTCTTTTGCGTTCATATTTATTACCAGCCATACTGTTTATTGCCGATATTGCGACGATTGTTATTGTTGCATTTATCAGTTTATTTATTAGATTTGATGGTTATATAGAACCTCGATATATTGATCAAATGGTAGACGCATTACCATTATTATTGGTTTCATATATGTTGATGTTCTTGGTTATGCATCTATATACGCGCATATGGCGTTATGCAGGGATGAGAGAGGTTCTAGCTGTTTTTGTAGCTACAACTATTGGTACAGCAATCTTTTATTCATCCATGTTTGCTTTTGGCAAATCTTTACCACGTTCTATCTATTTTATTACATGGTTTTTAACTACCGGTACCGTTGGTA
>NZ_UQYC01000120.1 GCF_900545205.1 uncultured Veillonella sp.
ATCACCTCGACCAGCCCTACCAGAAGTCTGGGTAAGCAGATCAAAAGTTCGTTCAGATGCAGTATATACAGGAATATTTAAAACGGAATCAGCCGTTAAAATACCAACAGCTGTTACATCTTTAAAGTCATGCCCTTTTGATACCATTTGAGTTCCCAATAAAATATCATATTTATGAGCCCCAAAATCATGTAAAATATCTTCTGCTAATTGCTTATTCTTTGTCACATCTTGATCAAGTCGAGCAATACGTGCAGACTTAAAGTACCGTCGTAATTCTTCTTCAACCTTTTGTGTGCCTGACCCAAAGAACTTAATACGTTTGCTATGACATTTTGGGCATACCGTAGGAATTGGTTCATGATGTTCACAATAATGACAACGTAATTCCTCACCAGCCTGGTGATACACCATGGCCACATCACAATGTGGACACATAATAGTTTCCCCACAATCTCTACACATAACAAAGGTATTATAACCACGTCTATTCAAAAGAATAATCATTTGATTATGTTCATTCAATGTTTTTTGAATTAAGCTACTCATAGCATCAGAAAAAACAGAATAGTTGCCATGAAGAATTTCTTCCTTCATGTCCACAATAGTTACTTTTGGCATTGGTTGTTCAAAAATACGATGTGGTAATTCAAGCAAATGATACTCCCCTTGCTTAGCTTTGTAATAGGAGGTTACAGATGGTGTTGCAGAACCTAGTATTACAGGACAACCATGTGCTTCCCCACGCCATAATGCAACATTTCTAGCATGGTAACGAACCATGTCCTCTTGCTTATAAGAAGTATCATGCTCTTCATCTACTACGATAAGTCCAAGATCCTCAGCTGGAGCAAATACTGCTGATCGTGCACCAATGATAATATGACTATCCTTGCGACGTAAACGCTCCCAGTTATTATTGCGTTGTTGAACTGTTAACTTACTATGAAATACTACAACTTCATCACCAAAGGTTTCTACAAAGCGCCGTACAATTTGATCTGTCAGTATAATTTCTGGAACTAGAATAATAGCAGTCTTATCTTGACTAATGCATTTTGCTGTAGCTTTTAAATATAGTTGAGTTTTTCCGCTACCCGTTACACCATGTAGCAAAAAGGTTTTATGTTGATGTGAATTCATCGCCTCTTGAATAGGCTCATATACCGCTTGTTGTGCATCAGTTAGTGGTATATTGACTTCTGCTGTAAACAGTTCATCAAAGGTAGTCTTTGTCGCTTTAAATCTAGATTCAATAGTAATCCCCTTAGCTTCACTCACTTGTTTAATGACCATACGTGAAAAGCCTTTAGCTAATAATAAAGCTTTTGATGCGCCCCCTACTTCAAGTAAATATTTTGCCAACTCTCGTTGTTTCTTTTTTCGTTCACTAAATTGTTCTACCGTGAAAGTAGGTATAACCACAAGCCATTCTTCCTTAGGCGCATCATAAGATTTTAGAGTTTTATTAACAGTAAATAAACGCAATGCATCGCCATAAGAGAATAAATAATATTCATTTAAACGACGAGCAGTATCCATCATTTCAGGTGTGAACCAAGGTTCATTGTCTAATACTTGAACAATATTTCGCAATGTGAACTCAGGGGGCTCGCTTAAATCTTCATAGCCAATCAGAATTCCCTCTTCGCGACTATTGCCTAAAGGAATAAGTACGCGTGTACCGGATAAGATATTGCCAAACTTTTCAGGCATTAAGTAGCTTAACGGTTTATGAAGTTGTTTAGCAGGTCTATTGATGATAACTTTTGCGACACGCATACATTATATCCTTTCATTTACTATAAAAGGTCTCAGTAGAAATTCTACTAAGACCTTTTGTATTATAAGCCAGCTTCAGCTTTTAAAATTGCTGCTTTGTCAGTACGTTCCCAAGGTAAATCTACATCAGTTCTACCGAAGTGACCATATGCTGCAGTTTTGCGATAATGAGGTTTTAACAAATCAAGCATTTCAATAATACCTGCTGGACGAAGGTCGAAATGTTTCTTAACGAGTTCTTGAATTTTAGTTTCCTCAACATGACCTGTACCAAAAGTATCAACTAAGATAGATACAGGATGAGCAACGCCAATTGCGTAAGCAACTTGTACTTCACATTTATCAGCAAGACCTGCTGCAACAACGTTTTTAGCTACATAACGAGCAGCATATGCTGCAGAGCGGTCTACCTTAGATGGATCTTTACCAGAGAAAGCACCGCCGCCATGACGAGCCATACCACCATAAGTATCTACGATAATTTTACGGCCAGTCAAACCAGCATCACCATGAGGGCCACCGATTACGAAACGGCCAGTTGGGTTGATGAAGTATTTTGTATTTTCATCAACAAATTCAGCAGGCAACGCTGCATCGATAACAAAGCGTTTCAAATCTGCTTTAATTTGTTCTTGCGTAACTTCAGGACTATGTTGCGTAGAAATAACGATTGTATCAATACGTTTTGGTTTACCATCAACATACTCAACAGTAACTTGAGTTTTACCATCTGGACGAAGGTATGTTAACGTGCCATCTTTACGAACTTCTGTAAGACGACGAGATAAACGATGAGCTAAAGAAATAGGCATAGGCATTAGTTCAGGTGTTTCATTAGATGCATAACCAAACATCATACCTTGGTCACCAGCACCGATTTTATCAAGTGCTTCACCATTACCATCTTTAGATTCAAGAGCTTCATCAACGCCCATAGCAATATCAGCAGATTGTTCATCAATAGAAACTAGAACACCACAAGTATCGCAGTCAAAACCAAATTTAGCACGTGTATAACCGATATCTCGAACAGTATCACGTACGATGCGAGGAATATCCACATATGTGTTTGTAGAAATTTCGCCTACTACATGAACTAAGCCAGTAGTAACTAAAGTTTCACAAGCTACACGAGCAGTTGGATCTTTTTCAATAATCGCATCCAAAACAGCATCAGAAATTTGGTCAGCTATTTTATCTG
>NZ_UQYC01000121.1 GCF_900545205.1 uncultured Veillonella sp.
AGCATTATCAAATCCACATCGGTTAGATATTATATTGTGGCTAAAGCACCCAGAGAAAGAATTCGGTGTACAAGTACACACTAAAACTCTTATCGATTTCCCTAACAGTGTGAGCGTTAAGAGTATTCAAAAGCGCTGTGGTGTATCTCAATCTTCTATCTCTACATTTATGAGCATCTTAGAAAATGCGGAGCTCGTAGAGTCTCGTAAGATTGACCAATATACCTATTTCCGTCGTAACGAAAAGGTAATCCGTGAGTTCGGCGAATGGTATAACAAAGAGGTATCCATCCAATCGGACGATATCGATAAATTATTAGAAACGGTAAACTTAGAAGATACTTCGTATCCTACGACAGAACTGACAGAGGAATCCTCTATGCCTGGCGAACAACTCGCTGTCGAAATCAATACTAAGGGATCCGATCATGATGAAAACAGGAAATAAAATACTCCCTCACTCACCATACTTAGGGATAAAAGGAAAAGAGCTATAATACATGTGATTATAGCTCTTTTTGATTTTAATCATCTAATATATTTTGTAGATCTCGCCGATTATAGTAAATATGACGAACCTCCATTACATCTTCAATTACTACATAAAAGATATAAAAGTTACGTACTATAATTTTATAATATGGATACTCACGTTGTTTCTTACTCGGATATACGGCAAAAGATTCTGGACAACTTAATCTTGTGTATATAGCAGCCTCAATATCTGTAATTAGCTGATGAGCTGCTTCTCTATTATGCAGAACATAAGTTATATAATCAACAATATGATTAAGCTCCTCTTCAAATAATGGTAAAATCGTAAGTTTATATTTCCGCTCCATCGATTCTCTCCCTTACGCGACGAAATACATCGGCACCAGAGTATCGAATTTTACTTTCTTTTGCTGCAGAATCAGCTTCATCCAAGGCGTACTCAATAGGATCTGTTAATGCTGAATATTGTTCAATACTCATTAACACCATAGTTCCATATCCATTCTTAGTTAAAAATACAGGCGAATTCGTTGTAATAACGGTTTCTTCAACTTCAGGAAATTTATTACGCAAGTCTGATACAGGTCTAATATTAATCAATATATACACCTCCTTATATCATAATTCTATCATTATTTTATTAATTTTACTAACAATATTATGGTAATAATAATTTAACTAAAAATGCCCTCCAAAAGGAGGGCATCTATTATATTAGAATTATACTTCTTCTATCGTTGTGCTTCGTAGGCTCTGAATAGTTTAGATAATAATTCAGGTGCCAAGCGCAATAGGTCTGGGTTTTCACAGAAGGATACGCGCAATTGTGTTCTGCCTGGGTTATCTTCGCCTTTTTTACCACTATAGAAACCATTAAGTGGAGCCATGAGAAGTGTGTATTCTTTGCCATCATCAAGGCTAACTGCACCGTGTTCAGCGCACCAAGAGGCAAATTCTACCCCATCAAAGCCAGGTTTTGCTACCTTCCGTACGTCGATAACAAAGTAAATAGACGCTTCTGGACGAGATACGATGAAATCAGGTTCTACCGCTTTAAAACCTTCATGGAGTTCAAAGATCATCTTACGGTAGTAGTCCCGTTGTTGCTCATACCAGTTATGAAGCTCTGCATGGCTTTCATGAGCCAAAGCACCAAAGATATATTGGCCTAGTGTATTAGCACTAAGGTTCGCTGTATATTCAGCTACAGATTTTTCATAGCACAATTTATTATCTGTAATGATGGCACCAATGCGTAGACCACAAGCATTCCATACCTTACTAGCTGTTTCAAGGCTGATACGACGGCCTTCAATGCCAGGCACATCCTTATCAGTTAACGCCCAGATACTAGATGTTTCTTTACCTTTTTCGTAAGCCAATTCGCGATAGGCTTCGTCAGAGATAATCCACAAATTATGTTTAACACATAATTTTGTATATTCGATCAATGTTTCTTTACTGAATAATTGACCTGTAGGGTTATCGTAAGGAATGATGAGCAACGCACCTGGTTTTGTATCAATGATACGTTGTTCTACGGTTTCAACAGATGGCAATTCAAATTCGCCGTTTTCATTAAGTTCACGCTCAACAGTAACTGTTTTACGACCGATACGAAGACCTACCGCATCATAGTTTGTATAAGATGGGTTGAACATTAAAAGAGGGCGTTCCTCTTCGCCAGCACCACCACATACGCCAAGCATAATGATTTCCATCGCCATAGATGCACCATCTGTTACGAGTACATTAAGGCCTGTTGTATCAAAGCCTTGGCTGCGCAAAATGTGAAGGAATGCTTCGCGGCATTCATCGGTACCTGTCGTTGGTACATACGGTACAATGCCTGTATGGAACGGGCTATCCACACCGCCCAAATCGAACAACCGACGCTGCATGGCGGGATGCATAGGACGCATTACATTACCAATAGAACCATTCACCAAAATTGGTGGGTTCTTACGTTCCAAGAATTTAATTTGTCCTAGGCGAATGCCAGATGGCTTTCGAGCCATCATATACGGCGACAATTCTGGTTGTTTCATTCAGATCCAACTCCTCTAAAAAAGAAACTGCCTCAGCAGGGAGGCTATATTAACTGTAAAAGTAACAAAACCACTACATACATGCCATAGTTCTGTTCTTTACAAAGATAAAGTACTAATATATTGATATATATAGATACTTAATATTATAGTGCTTTTACTATAGAAAATCTATAGTTTTATAATACAGACTTATGTTCTTATCGCTCATATACCATTTGTGTCATAAAGTAAATGCCTCGTCCAATGTGATAAGTTTTAGCCAGTATTGATTCATAAGCGCCCTCTCTCATCTGCAACTTACGATTTAAAGAATGTTTATATTAAGTATACAGTAGAAAATATAGGGTTATAGGACAAAAAGTGTTGCTATTTTAGTCCCAAAGATTGGTAAATAGTCGATCATAATTATGTAAATCACTCCAAACAAT
>NZ_UQYC01000122.1 GCF_900545205.1 uncultured Veillonella sp.
GTTGGTTTAGTGAAAGTTAACTGCGGAGAAAATTCCAAGCTTTCAAAGCCACGTCCACCTACGGCAGGTGTAGCCTCTGTTCCACCGATTATAGTATTGCCAATATAGGTAACCACCTTATCAAAGTTCATGGACTCTACAAAAGAGCTGATAATAGCTGAACCGCCTTCAACTAAGACTGAAGTATAACCAAAATCGCCCAACTTTGTAAGAATATCATCAATAGATAATTTCTTAATATCTATGACAATATCTGTGCTTTTACTTTTACGAGTAGACACTGATTCAACAACCGTTACAAGAGCTCCTACTTGTTCTAAAGCCTGTATCCGTTCTTTAGGACAACCTTTAGATACAAATATATGAACCTTGCGAGTATCTACTTCAAATACACGACTTGTGGTAGGCGTTCTACCAAGACTGTCTAATATGATGACATCTGGTTGATGAACTGTAATCGGCTCATCAAGAATGTTTCTATCCAATATAGCATCTGCTAATTCATCATCACTGAGACGACAGTTTAGTTGTGGATTATCTGCTAAGATTGTACCAATGCCAACGAGCATAGCATCATGAGTAGCACGTAGTACATGTCCATCACGGCGAGAGGACTCATTCGTAATCCATTGTGATTGACCTGTAAACGTGGTAATCTTGCCATCTAGTGACATAGCACTTTTAATAGTTACAAAAGGTTTACCTGTCTGTATATAGGTAAAGAAATGTTCATTTAGTTCAGCACATTCCTCACTACATACGGGGCATACAACCTCTATACCAGCTTCGCATAGTAAATCCATACCCTTGCCAGAAACAAGTGGGTTAGGATCTGTACTACCTACTACGACTTTAGCTATGCCAGCTTCGATAATTCGCAGCGCACAAGGTGGCGTTTTACCATAATGAGAACATGGCTCTAATGTTACATATAAAGTAGCACCTTTTGCATTATCACCAGCTTCGTTTAAAGCATGAACCTCTGCATGAGCTGTACCAGCTTTATGATGATAACCTTCACCGATTATTGTATTGTCTTTCACCACTACGGCACCCACCAAAGGATTTGGCGAAGTGTGACCTGTAGCCAGTTTTGCCAGTGCAATGGCGCGTTTCATATATGCTACGTCATCCACCATATCACCTCAATAAAAAAAGGACTATATACATAGTCCTTGGGTAATCATAATTGCGCACAACAAATGTGCCTTGTCTTTTCTCATCCAGACTATACTGTCGGTATCGGAATTGCACCGATTCATACCCATAAGGTTCGCGGACTATACCGCCGGTAAGGAATTTCACCTGTCCCCAAAGACTCATCTATTTTCTTTATGAATTAATAGTAACACTTTTATTAGTGTTATGCAAGAAGTATAGATTTATACTGAGAAATATTATTAAATAAATCGCAATATTTATATTCAACAGATATATTCTCTTTTTTAATTTATAAATGTGCTTTAATCTTTTAAGATAAATATTCTATAAACTATGTATACAAAAAACTATGTATACATAATTTGGTGATTTATATCACATATTTACAATATGAATAGGACTATCATGAAATATATAGTTTATAACTATATTATATTGATATTAATTATTAAATTAAGGTGATAATATGGCAAAAAAAAGAATTTCTGACGTACTTATCGATGTCTTAGCTAGTGCTGGTATTAAACGTATTTATGGTATCACAGGCGATAGTTTAAACTCTGTAAATGATAGTTTACGCCGCAATGGTAAGATCGCCTTTGAACATGTACGTCATGAAGAAACAGCAGCCTTTGCTGCAGGTGCAGAAGCATCCTTAACTCATAAATTAACTGTATGTGCTGGTAGTTCTGGCCCTGGTAACTTACACTTGATTAATGGTCTATTCGATTGCCATCGCAATCGTGTTCCAGTATTGGCTATTGCCTCTCACATTCCTCAATCTGAAGTAGGGTTAAATTATTTCCAAGAAACACATCCTGAAAACTTGTTTAAAGAATGCTCTTGTTTCTGCGAACTTATATCCAATCCTAAACAAATGCCTGAAATTCTATTCCGTGCTATGAATGCTGCTGTAGGTAACCAAGATGTTGCAGTTATCGTTCTTCCTGGGGACGTTGCAGTAATGGAAATGGAAATTGATGAGTTACCTGTATGGAATCCACCTCGTTTACCTCATATCGTGCCACAACGCGCCGATATTGAAGAAATGGCTGCTCATTTAGAAACTGGTAAACGCATTACTCTCTTCTGTGGTGCAGGCTGTGAAGGTGCTCATGACGAAGTTGTAGAATTAGCAAAACGTTTACAAGCACCTGTAGTACATGCTTTCAGAGGCAAGGAATGGGTTGAATGGGATAACCCATATGATGTAGGTATGACTGGTCTATTAGGCTATACATCTGGTTATCGTGCTATCGAACAATGCGATACTCTGGTAATGCTTGGTACAGACTTCCCGTACCGTCCATTCTATCCAGAAAATGCAAAAGTAATTCAAGTGGATAGAGATCCTAGTGCTTTAGGTCGTCGTGTTCCTCTTACACAAGGTATCATTGGTACTGTAAAAGATACATTAAAAGAATTATTACCTCTTGTTAGTCAACGCGGTGATACTGAATTCATCGACACTGTACGCAAAGCATATGCTAAATTTAGAGGCGACTTAGATAGCTATGCTGTAGCTGAACCAGATGGCGTGGCAATTCACCCTCAATACTTTGTAAACCGTCTTAATAAATTAGCTGCTGAAGATGCTATCTTTACCTTTGACGTAGGTACACCAGTAATTTGGACCGCTCGTCATTTAAAAACAAATGGTAAACGTCGCATCTTAGGCTCTTATAATCACGGCTCTATGGCCAATGCTATGATGCATGCCATCGGTGCTCAAAATGCATGTCCTAATCGTCAAGTTATCTCCCTTTCCGGTGATGGTGGCTTCACAATGATGATGGGTGAAATGTTAA
>NZ_UQYC01000123.1 GCF_900545205.1 uncultured Veillonella sp.
TTCTATAACAGATACAAGTATAATTATAAAATTATATGCCTATTGTAACATAGATGTTAAAGCTTCACCACCAGCTTTTAACGCTTCCATCAATTTAGCTGGTTCTTTACCACCTGCTTGAGCCATATCTGGACGGCCACCGCCATTACCACCAGCTACTTGAGCTGCTGCTTTTACGATATTACCAGCTTTAGCGCCTTTAGCCACTACATCTTTGGATACTTTACATACAAAGTTGACTTTGTCATCACCCATAGCAGCGCCTACAAGCACTACGCCAGAACCATCTAATTTATCAAGGCCCATATCAGCCATATCACGTAACTCATCAATAGAGGAAGCTTTTACAGCAGCCGCTACAAATGCAACGTCACCAATCATTACCTTACCAGCAATGATATCTGCCGCACCAGCTGCAGAAACCTCTTTACGAATTTGTTCCAATTCTTTAGCAGTTTCTTTTGCTTCAGCCAATACTTGGTGCAAACGTTCTTCTACTTGAGGTGCTTTAGTTTTAAGTTCGCCTGCCATGCGTTCAATAGTCAAGCGATCATGTTTTGCTGCATCTAAAGCTGCGCGACCTGTAATTGCTTCAATACGACGTACACCAGAGCCGATACCCGCTTCAGATGTTAAGCGGAAGGAACTAATGAAAGCTGTATTACCTACGTGAGAACCACCACATAATTCAACAGAGAAACCAGGAACCTCTACAACGCGAACTACATCACCATATTTATCACCAAAGAGTGCCATCGCACCTTTCGCTTTTGCTTCGTCCATAGACATTTCAGCAATAGCTAAATCTGTAGCTTTTAAAATCTCTTCATTTACAAGAACTTCAATTTGATCAAGTTTCTCTTGTGTTACAGGAGAGAAGTGAGTGAAGTCGAAACGCAAGTAATCTGGAGTTACTAAGGAGCCAGCTTGGTTAACATGCTCGCCTAGAACCTTTTTCAATGCTGCATGTAACAAATGTGTTGCTGTATGGTTACGAGCCATAGCAGCACGACGATTTGTATCTACTTCAAGTGTTACATCATCGCCTTCGGAAATGGAGCCTTCCACAACAGTACCAATATGGTATACAGTGCCTTCAGGTAAACGTTTCGTATTATGAACCTCTACCTTACCCATTGGACCAACGATAAAGCCTGTATCACCTAATTGACCGCCCCCTTCAGCGTGGAATGGTGTGGTGCGTACGATAACAGTAATTTCATCGCCATCAGCAGCTGTTTGCAAACGTTCAGAGCCTTTGCCGATCATCAATACGGAAGAAGCAGTTACAGTTTCATCTTCAAGAAGCTCTTCGTCTTTCAAGAATGTAATGTCAGGTGTTGCTACCTTAGCATCTTCTTTTACACGAGCTTCACGAGCGCGTTCACGTTGTTCCTTCATGGCTGCTTCAAAACCTTCATGGTCGATTGTAAAGCCGCGTTCAGAAGCGATTTCTTCTGTTAATTCCCAAGGGAATCCGTATGTATCATATAGTTTGAATACTTCTGTACCAGGCACTACAGTTGCTTTTTCAGCAGCAAGTGTATCAATCAAAGAATTCAACAATTCAAGACCTTGTTCCAAGGTTTGGTTGAATCGTTCTTCTTCATTTTGTACAACCCGTTTAACGAAGTCTTGTTTCTCAGCAATGGATTTAATACCAGGACCAAGAATATCTACTACTACATCAATAAGTGGTGTTAAGAAGATACCTTCAATACCAAGTAAACGGCCATGACGAACAGCACGACGTAAAATACGACGCAGTACGTAACCACGACCTTCGTTAGATGGCAATACGCCATCGGAAATCAATGCAGTTACAGCGCGAGCATGGTCAGCGATAACCTTTAAAGAAACATCAGTATTTGGATTTTCGTTATATGTAACACCAGCGCGTTTAGCTGTAGCTTCAATAATTGGGAAAATCAAATCTGTTTCAAAGTTTGTTTTACAACCTTGTAATACGGAAGCCAATCGTTCAAGACCAGCGCCGGTATCGATGTTTTTATGTTGCAATGGTTCATAAGAACCATCTGGCATTTTATTAAATTGAGTGAATACTAAGTTCCAAATTTCAAGATAGCGATCGCAGTCACAACCTGGTGCACAGTTAGGATCATCACAACCATGTTCAGGACCTTGGTCGAAGAAAATTTCACTATCAGGACCGCAAGGGCCTTCACCGATTTCCCAGAAGTTATCTTCTAGGCGTGTAATATGACTTTCTTCTACGCCACAATCATTGTGCCATGTATCATATGCTTCTTGGTCATCTGGATATACAGTAACATACAATCTATTTTTATCGAGTTTAATAACTTCAGTTAAGAACTCCCACGCCCAGTGAATTGCTTCTTTTTTGAAGTAGTCACCAAAGGAGAAGTTGCCAAGCATTTCAAAGAATGTATGGTGACGAGCTGTGCGACCTACGTTTTCAAGGTCACCTGTACGCATACATTTTTGGCTTGTTGTAATACGATGACAAGGAGGTACCAATTTACCTGTAAAGAAAGGCTTTAATGGCGCCATACCTGCCCCAATCAATAATAGAGATGGATCGTTTTCTGGTATAAGAGAAAAACTATCTAATTTTAAATGTCCTTTGCTTTCAAAAAACTGCAAGTATGCTTGACGCAGTTCATTACCCTTCATGTGTATATTCCTCCTAAAATAATTTACTCTTAATTATAACGTAAAAACCATAGAAAATCTATTATAACCTATATATATCCGGATATAATTAACCTTTATTAGCATTCTCTATTCCATCTAGCTGCCATAAAAAAAGATACAAAAAAAGAGGTTATACAAATCAACAGAACATAATTGATT
>NZ_UQYC01000124.1 GCF_900545205.1 uncultured Veillonella sp.
GCTTTAGCTACCATTTGAGCCATTTCATAACGAGTGATATTGTTTTGGCCTTTGAAAGTGCCGTCTGGGTAACCATTAACGATACCAGATTGTGCTAATTGGGATACAGCTTGGTATGCCCAGCTATCTGGAGTTACATCGGAGAATGGGTTAGCAGCGAATGCTGTTGTTACACCTAATACTGCTGTTGCTGCAAAAATTGTTGCAAATTGTTTTTTCATAATGAATTCCTTCTTTCTTATAAATAAGAATTTATATTATCAGAAGACATTCACTGTATAAGTGGTATAACTATGAAAGATATATTAGGAGTGTCCACGTTTCCTCGACTATATTTTCTATCACAGTCTCACCTCTTTATTAGTGGTGCCTTGCTGTGATTAGAATATATCACCGTCCAAATTTTTTGTAAAGCATTTTGTACAACTAAATTTTATGAAATTTCTTTCATGAATAAAAATGAGCTTATAAACATAGATTTCATCTATATTTCTTGAAATTAAATTTTATACAATTTCATTTTATTTATCTAAAATTCATGTATTTTAGATGATAAACTTACAACTTTTAATTATTAAAAATAATAAATATTGTATTATTTAATATGTAATCCTAATATACGGACCTAAAATATTATTATATTCCTCTTTTCTATTATTAATATCTTTATTTTGTCTCTCTAATTTCTATTAGTAATAACCTTATCAAAGCCATGCATCATATATTAGCTCTTAAAATATGTCATTAATAATATTAAGCTTTAAATACCCCATTATTTAAATACAAAAAACCTCTCTATAGTAATTACTACTATAGAGAGGCTTTTAGAAGCATTAAATTGCATAGGATACAAAACCTAGGACGTGATCAACTGGAACAGGACCAATGAAACGACTATCACTAGAATGATTTCGGTTATCCCCCATCACAAATACATGTCCTTCTGGAACAGTAACCGGTGTAGAACGTGTATAATTCATTATTGTATCTTTAGTATATGGTTCTTGTAATTGTTCACCATTACGCCATACATGACCATCTTTAAACTCTAATACATCACCTGGACGACCAATAACACGCTTAACCCATACATCATTTGTTTGAGCAGCTTTATTAAAGACAGATGCATAGTTCATCAATGGTTCTTCTACATCATCTACCCAAGTACGTGCACGATTAACGCGACTATCAATGATTACAATTTGTCCATAATTTGGCATTTCATTCATAATATGATGCCACTTCGTTACAATTAAATATTGACCATTATGTAGTGTATCCTCCATTGATTCACCAGATACCCGTGTTGGTTGAATCAAGAAGATATGGATTACCATAGCAATAACCAATGCTAATACAATGGCATAAATCCAATCTAATATTTCTTTTACTATTTTATTACTCATATTAACCCCTTAATGACCGTTTTTTGTAAATCTACCACCAAATACATCATGTACATCCTGAATCGTAATAAATGCCGATGAATCTACTTCATAAACAGTATTTTTTAACCTCATAATCTCAAGTCTTGTCACCACAGAATACAAAACATGTTTAGGTTGCTTTAAATAGCCCCCTTCACCATACATGATGGTAACACCACGATTTAGGTTCGCATTTAATGCATCTGCAATCTTTTTAGAATTCTCTGCATCGGTAATAATCATGACCCCTTTAGATTCATCAAGGCCTGTAATTGTAATATCAATCATCTTATAGGCAATGAAGTATGCAATCAAGGAGTACATAGCACTATTCCAACTATATACAAAACCCGCTGCGCCGAGAATAATAAGATTCATGGCCATTACGATTTCACCTACAGAGAAGGTTGAACGTTTATCAAATATAATGGCTACGATTTCAGAGCCGTCCAAAGAACCACCGTTACGTATAATGAGGCCAACCCCAATGCCTAAGATGATACCACCAAAGATAGATCCTAAAAATGGATCCGATGTAATCGGTGTGAAATCATGAGCAAAGGTTGAAAAAATAGCCATCCATACGATGGAGAACAGTGTAGAAAATGTAAAGTTTTTACCGTTAGCTCTATAGCCAAGATACAAAAAAGGCAAGTTCAAGAGTACAACGAAAATACTGAAAGAAATTCCTGAAAGCTCTGCAGCCATCAAGGAAATACCAACTACACCACCATCGATGATGCTATTCGGTACTAAAAATAAATCTAAGCCTATGGTGTAAATTAAGGCCCCTAAAATCATCATTAAACAACGCATAATAAAGTTTGACCAGTTATGCGTTGAAGTTTCATTTGTCATGCACTTCTCCTTTACCGTACAACTGCTCCATAGCATGTAATCTCTTTTCTTCTAACTCACTAGCGTCTATGATGTCCCCTTGCATATCATTAGCAGCTTGACGTAACTGTTTTGTATACCGTAAGCCAATAACAAAGGCTGTTAAATCATCTACTGGCTCTGGTGGAAATTGCATAGATGTAGGGATAATCTTACGCCATCCTGTAGGAGGATTATATTTCCAATATAATTTACGAGCCTCCTCTGTGCTATGCGATTCATCAATTAAGCTAGTAGTGATTCTGTGATTTCGTCCAATTTGTTGGAGAGATGGATATAAATATTTATGATTTGTACCATTTCCACATACGATATGAACAATACCATAATATTCAGTTACGAACGGAATACTGGTGAGCAAAGCGCATGGCGAAGCCACAAACCAATTGAGA
>NZ_UQYC01000125.1 GCF_900545205.1 uncultured Veillonella sp.
TCATATTGATTTTTATCAATACCTTAGTATATCATAAAATCAATTAGAATTGTATGAAAGCTAATTCCTTTAATTAATGGATATAACGGAGGTTCTCATGGAAGAACGGATGGACTTTAGAATTTTAAATAACGGCAGCTTCATTCCCTCTATCGGTTATGGCACCTACAAAACAGGTAGCGAAGGGAAAACAGAACAAGCCGTAACCAACGCACTAAACGTAGGTTATCGTTTACTCGATACGGCTGCCTACTACGGCAACGAAGAAGCCGTTGGCAAAGGCATCAAAGCATCTGGTGTTAAACGTACGGATATTATTGTAACTACCAAGATTTGGCATACCGATGCAGGCTATGATAATACAATGCGTGCTGTTGAAAGCTCCTTGAAAAAATTAGACACTAATTATATCGACATTATGCTCGTACATCAACCCCTTGGCGACTATTACGGTTCTTGGCGCGCCATGGAAGAGTTATACGATCAAAACGTATTGCGTGGGTTAGGCCTATCTAACTTTTACGAAGACCGATTAATCGACTTGCTATATCACTGCAATGTGAAACCGGTGGTGAACCAAATTGAATGTCACCCATTCAACCAACGCCAATCTCTTATTCAATTGATGAGAAAGCATCAAGTAGTGGGCATGGCTTGGTCTCCGTTCACTCGTGACCGCCAACCTATTTTTGACCATCCTATCATCAAAAGCTTGGCTGAAAAATACGGCGTGTCTAAACATCAAATCATCTTGCGTTGGCACATCCAACGAGGCATCATTCCATTGCCAAAGGCAAACAATGTGAGCCACATGGAATCCAACTTCGATGTATTCGATTTCAAACTAACAAACATCGACATGGATGTTATGGAACTATTAGACCAACAAGACTTCTTGGAAGACCATCACACCGCACCAGGTCTTGAAAGACTTTTACAACTCAAATAAATATAAAAATAAAACCACTTATATCTACTCCTCTAAGAATAGATACAAGTGGTTTATTTTATTTCGGCACATTAAATACGGCTTGTACGAGTATCATATAAATTACTGTACCGGCAGCAATCGATATGAGCATGTTACGCTTCCATAGATGTAACCCTACCGTAACAACTAATGCTATGAGCTCAGGGATACCATAAGGATATGCTAAAACGACGGTCTCCTTAAAGGTATATACAACGAGCATGCCCATAACGGCAGCCGGCAAAGCCTTACCTAAAAAGAGTACAAAATCTGGCGCCTTTTTCCCTGGTGGAAATACGAGGAAGGCACCAAAACGAGTGAGTAATGTACCGGCCACAACAATAGCAACGGTAATGACCATTTCTGTACTAGTCAAGATGTACACCTCCCCACTTATACGCAATATAGCAGGCTACTAGCATACAGCTCATGGATAAAAGCATAAAGAGCGATTTGCCTACCAATAAGAGCATAACTATCGCCATAGCGGCACCAGCTACGCCAAAGGCTCTTATCTTGTTATTTTTTGCGTTGAGCAGCATTTCAAGGAATACCACAATGAATAGACCTGGTAATACAAAATCGATGCCCCGTAAATCTACGGTGGCCAAGAGATTGCCAAACAGACCGCCTACAAAGGTACTAAATACCCAGAACACATAGTTAAGCCAAGACACGTGGAAGTAAAACCACTTTTCATCCACATCATCCGGTAACTTAGTAGCCATATTGATGGCAAAACTTTCATCACACATCCAAGCAACCGTAGGAAACCATTTCCAGCCCATATGTACATACCGTTGTAGTGCAGATAGTCCATAAAAGAAATGGCGTCCATTAACGAACATGGTCAGTATAAACGCATTAATCGGATCAAATTCGGCCATCAACATGCCAATCGTCACAAACTCCATGGATCCTGCAAAAATGGTAGCCGCTAAAACCGGCGCCGTCCACCAAGGGAACCCTTGGCTCGTTGCATATAAACCAAATCCTAAACCTATGAAAAAGAAGCTAATGCCCATAGGAACCATAATAGGAAATGCAAAGGAAAATGCACTTCGCTTTTTTATTTTATTCATAGGGCTCGCCTCCCTTCCACATCACATGTATTTAAAGTGTTAATGTCATTTATTATAAAGCACGCGTTAAAATTTCGCGAGCTACTTCTGGTGTTACGTCACCTTTTTCACCAAGTCGTGTCATACCATGGTCTTCTAATTGTTTCACAATTTTATCAACTGCTTCAACGCCAAGACCATAATCTTTCAAATGGGTAGATACGCCAAGGGACTCGAGGAATTCACGAGTTTTTGCAATAGCCTTATCTGCTTTTTCCTCCTTTGTACCTTCTGTAATATGCCATACACGTGTAGCATATTGGGCCAATTTATCGAGCTTGTCAGCTTTTTTCACCTCTAACAAGGCAGGCAATATGATAGCTAATGTAATACCATGGTCTAAATGATAAGCCGCCGTTAACTCATGACCAATAAGATGTGTCGCCCAGTCTTGTGGCACGCCGGCACCGATCAAACCGTTTAATGCCAAGGTAGATGCCCACACGTGATTAGCACGAATGTCGTAGTTTTCTGGATTTTCTACTGTTTCTTTGCCGATTTCAATCATAGTTTTCAAAATGCCTTCACTGAAACGATCTTGAATACGGCCGTCTACAGGATATGTTAAATATTGCTCTGTGGTATGCAC
>NZ_UQYC01000126.1 GCF_900545205.1 uncultured Veillonella sp.
TAGTAGCATTGTATATTGTTCTTATTTATCTAACCCAAGGAATTTCCTTCGGTGCGTACCAAATTCGTATAGCTACATCTTTATATGCACTTGCTTATGCCTTTCCGTTCTTAATCGTTCCTATGGGCATAGGTAACCTCATTTCTAATTTCTTGTTCGGGGGCCTTGGCATCCTTGATATGGTAGGGGGCTTTGGTGTTGGTATTTTGACGACTGGTATCATCGTATTGATGCGCCGTGCTGGACTTAGCGCGTGGTGGGCGATGCTGCCAATCATCTTAGTACCTGCATTATGCGTACCATTGTGGCTTAGCCCACTCGTAGGTGTTCCGTACTGGGCATTGGTGATCAATTTATTGATTGGTCAAACAATCTCAGGCATCGTAGGTGCTACATTGGTGAAAACTCTCGCATCTCGTCGTACAGTAGCCGCTTTGATGAACGCCATTAAATAACTACATAACATATAACATAAAAGGCTCTATAATAAATGTTGGGGTGACACCACTACGGTGTCACTTCCAACATTATTTTTTTGCAAAAAAATAAGCATATAAGGCTCACATGCTTTACAATAAAAGTGTCAAAGTCCTAAAGAAAGGATGTGAGCTTATATGCCTACTACTGATTATACTGAATTTTTACATAATGTAAAACAAGAATATATTACAAATAGCTATGAATTAGACGGAATATTTATTTTTGACATAGAATTACCAGCAACATCACATATTTGCCCAAAGTGTGGAGAAACCACAAAGCATATTAAGGATTACCGCATACGTACTGTAAAGTTTGGAAAAGTACAACGAGGTCCACTAATTGGAAAATACAGACAGCGTCGGTATATTTGTCCGCATTGTGGTCATTCTTTTGCTGAAAGCAATCCATTTGTACGAAAACATATGCAACTAAGTGTAACTAATATTAGAATGCTATTTGATAAACTTACTGAAAGTGTAACCTATACAGCTATTGCTAACGAGTGTGATACATCTATTACTACAGTATTACGTTATTGCTCTATGATCACTATACCTAAGCCCAAGACCTTACCCACTGTGATTGGTATTGATGAGTTTAAAGGAAATGCAGAAGGCTACCAATACCAAGTTAATTTAACTAATCCAGATACACATGAAATATTAGATATTTTACCGAAACGTGATACGCAAGCATTAATCCACTATTTTGCATCATTTAAACATAAGGATCGCCTACAAGTTAAGTTTATTGTAATGGATATGTCCATACAATTTAAGCGCATCATGGAGGCGCTATTTCCACATGCGCATATTATCTGTGATCGATACCATGTATGTCGACTTGTAGATTGGGCGGTAGAGCGAGTTAGAAAGCGTGAGCAACATAAACTGGCTGCTTATTCACGTATGTTAAAACAGAATCGACGTGTACTAATGAAGCATCCAGACCATTTAACGGAAGCCGAACATATTAAACTATGTGAAATACTCAGAATATCTGATGATTTACGAAAAGCATATGCTTTAAAACTTTCTTTTAGAAAAATCTTTTCAATCTATGGTAAACAAAGAATAGCTGCACATTTAACGCATTGGTTGGAATTAGTAAAAGCATCTGGCTTAAATGAATTTAATAACTTCTTTACATCATTTCCTGCATGGATGACGCAATTAACTAATGCATTCTTACTTCCATATTCTAATGGATACACAGAAGGAACTAACAACAAAATTAAAGTATTAAAACGGATAAGCTATGGACTTCGCCACTTTGGTAGATTTAGAGTACGTATTCTACTTTTGAGCAAAAAGAATGGCACCAACCATAACTATGATTGGTGCCAAAGAAGACTCGTAGGGTGAATACCCCAACATTTGACAGAGAGCCATTATTAATACTAAGAACTCTACTCGTAGTGGGTAGGGTTCTTTTTTTGAAAGTAATAATCTCCAAATAGTGACTAAACTCACAGGGGATACACCTATATACTATGGTATAATAAATTGATAAATTTAGATGATTTGTTCCCATAAGAAGAGAAGGAGTTTATGGCTGAAGGTAAGATTATTGCCATCTCGATTAGCGAGAAAAAAGGGCAAAAGAAACATAATATTGAATCTGCCAATCTCATCGTAGATCACGGCATGGAAGGCGATGCACACGCAGGTAATTGGCATCGCCAAATTAGTTTGCTCGGCATTAAAAGTATTGAGCATATGCGCGATAAGGGGGCCGATGTAAAACCTGGAGATTTTGCTGAAAATATCACCGTCGAAGGCATTGTATTGTATGATTTACCGGTCGGTACGAAATTACAACTAGGTCCTGAGGTGTTATTAGAGGTCACACAAATTGGTAAAGAATGCCATCATGGCTGCGAAATTATGAAACAAGTTGGATCTTGTATTAT